>JALYZB010000199.1 GCA_030945945.1 Actinomycetota bacterium
TTGGGTCCGGCCGACAGATGATCACGCACTCTCCGGCTTTGTCTGATACGTCCTGGCTGGGATGTGCGTCGGTAGTTGGTCCTTGAGCAGAGCGATGTGCGCTGGCCGCATCCCGCAGCATCCGCCAATAATTTGAGCGCCCCGCGCTACCCAACCTTGTGCTGCAATGAGGTACTCCTCGGGCGCCATGGTGTCCAGAAATATCCAGTTCGGAGGAATCCAGTCGCCATGATGCGCGTAGGCGCCCAGCGTGCCGTTCCAGTGCCGTTCGATGTCCGCCAAGGCCGCGTCGACCTCCGCGACCTCGCTATGCATGGCGTTCACCGCCATCACGCTCGAGCTAATCAGCTCGTCCACCAGCTCACCGAGACCACGTTCTTTAGACCAGCCTTCTTCGCCGGACCAAGTCGTCATGCCCAGCCATACGGGTAGCCCGCTTTCCGCGGCTGCTCGTGCTGCTGGGCGTCCATAGAACGCGTTGGGGATCATTTCGAGGGCGAAGAGATCGACGCCTGCTTCGGCTTGTACCTCAACCTGTTCGCGAAAGCAGGACAGCACGTGGTCAGGGTGGGGCTCCGGATTCGGCATACCTTCGGCGCTGTGTGGCGAGATTGAGCCGACGACCAGAACCGGACGCTCAGCTGCGTTCTCGCGTGCTTGAACGGCAGTTTCGACCGCGCGGCGATTGATCTCAGCGACGCGGTCGCCAAACCCGGCCGGTTCAAGTGCGAGTCGATTCGAGGGGAATGTGTTCACGGCGATGGCTTCAGCACCGGCGCGGATGTAATCCTCGTGCACCCCACGGACCTCGTCTTGATGATCGAGCACCGCCACGCCACACCACACAGCTCCGTTCATTGGTACACCACGCGCCTCCAACTCGGTGCCGGTGCCGCCGTCGATGACGATCACCTCTCCTTTGGCCAGTCGCCGCTTGAACTCTTCAACCATTCCTGCCTCCTCCCGTCGGGCCGGCACCGGTGGCCTCCAGCCGGCCAGGTTCGTCCCCGGGCTGATCAACGCCATGGGCGAAGCCGCACCGGGATCGTTGCCGCCGATCATTCCCGATGTGAGGGCATCCTGATCTACCTTGCCAACTCGACATAGGTCGCGTTTGACCGGGCACGGCGTGCTCTTGCACTGACCGATCGACGTGAAGGCGTAGCCGCCGGGGTGTGGACCGACGTAGATGAGGCCGACCGTGTGTCCGCTGCGCTCGGCGACGCCGGTCCGCAGGACGAGCGGAGACGGAAGTACTCAAGCATCTTTGGCGTTAATCTCGCCTCGTCGAATGCCCGGGGGTCGGCGCCGTCCAGCTCACCTACGTCGCGGGTGATGCTCAGGTCGCCCTCTCGAAGTCCAGCTCGGGGACTCGGTCTGGAGCGCGCAGCTCGAAGAGCTTCTCGTCCGAGACCACGCCATCGACGACGAGGCTCGTGAGCCCAGCGGTCGACATCGGCTCGATGGTAGGGAGCCATCACGCGAGTTCGTTGCCGCCTCGAGCCGGACACATTCACGTGGCGGCTTCCACGCAGACTCAGCCATCTGGACCCGCTGACTCTGCTGGCTCATGGCTTCTGCTTGGGTCGCGGGCGACCGAAGCGGGAGTGAGCGTCAGCTGCCTGGTGGTGCGTGCACGAACGCTGGCTCGGATCAAGAAGAGCGTGGTCCGCGCCGCCGTCACTGGAACCTCAGGCGGGGCTGCCGGCATGCTCGGCGAGTGATCCCTTCTTGGATTCGCAGGTCGTCGGCGCGCTGGAGCACATCTGCAATTTGGTCGCTCTTGAGATGTGCGTCAAGCTCCTCGCGCGAGGCCCAGCGCTCGATAAACGCGAGCCGCGCCAGATCGTCTGCGGACTGGTGCAACGCGTAGAGGATGCTACCCGGGCTCCTCGTGGGTCGGCTCGATGAGACGCTGGAAGGCTTGCCTAGCGTCCTCCTCCTTGCCCGGCTTGGCGGTGAACGCACCCACCACGACGATTTCCGCCACGGTCTCTCGCTCGCCCGGAAACAGGCTGCGTAACATATCCGCGCCGGCGGCGAGAAGGAGGATCAGGTGGCCCAGATCAACCATGTCAGCGTCAACGCGCTCAATCTGGACGAGTCGGTTCGCTTCTATGAGGACCTCCTGGGAGCGGAACGCATCACTACCCCGAACTTCGGTATCCCGGTGCAGTGGCTCGCGCTCGGGCGCACCCAGCTGCACCTCTTCGAACGCGACCTCCACCCGACAAGCCATCACCATCTTGGGATCACCGTCGATGACGTCGAGCCCGTCTACCGGGCCGCCGAGCGGCGAAACGCCTTCGACTACGACGCGTTTGGCAACAACCTCGTAGAGCTGCCGGGCGACGTCGTCCAGCTCTACGTCCGCGACCCAGCGGGCAACCTCGTCGAAATCGACCACCACGGCGTCGAACGGCTGCCTGACTATCTCCGCGCCCAGCTCAAGGGCCTGTGGGATTTCCACCCGCAGAGCGAGGAGAACATGCACGGCCAGCTGTTCGTGCCCTAGCCAACCAGCCCGCCGTTCACGCACGGCCGGTTCGTCGGGCCCTCACCTGCGCCGGACGCCCTGAGGCTGCTGCCTCTAGTCCGCGAGCACCCGAAGCCGAAGTCGCACTCTGGTAGCCGCAGCGGCGACGATGGAGTAGCCAGCTCTCGGCGCCGCGGACTCGTGCTATGCCACGATCGCTAGGCGCAGCTGCTAGCGCCCCGCACCGAGGCATGCGCGGGGCCCGCGCGACTCGCGTCCCGTCACGTCACTTCGCTGTTTCTTGGCTCAGAGCCGGGGTGGTGTGAGAACAGGAAGGTGGCGGAGGTTTGGGCTTGGAGCTGCTCGAGCCGTTCCCAGCTGTCGATGATTGCGTCGGGGTTCCAGAGGTATCCCGGGAGCTTGCGGTCGGTCATCTTTTGAGGGTGGTAGGCAGCGTCGGCGACGCAGATGAAGGTGGCTTCGGGCAGGCGGATGAGTACTGATTGGTGGCCGGGGGTGTGACCGGGAGTGGGTATGAGGATGATCGAGCCGTCGTCGAAAAGGTCGTGTTCGCCGTTGTGAACGGCCCATTCGTGGACGGTTGCCCAGTCCGCGGGTATGTAGGCCGAACGCTGGTAGACGGGCGGGTCGTTGGCGAACGCGAGTTCAGCTTCCTGGATGTGGACGGCGGCCTGCGGCAGGAGTTCTAGGCCGCCGCAGTGGTCGTAGTGCAGGTGGGTAGCGATGACGTCGGTGACGGCTGAGGCGTCGACGCCAATCGTGCCCAGTCGGCCGACGACGTCGTCGCCGTCCTCGCGGATGTCGGAGAGAGTGGCTTGGGCCCCGAGGCGCAGCGCGGGGTCTCGCGCCAGGCTGGGGTGGGGTCCTGAGTCGATAAGGACCCAGCCGCGGGCGTGCTCGACTGCCCAGAAGCGGTAGGGCAGGTAGACAATCTCCCCGCAGTTGGGGTCCCACGGGTCAAAGAGAGAGTTGAGTGTGTTCTCCCCGCCACATCGGAGCGTTCGCAGCTGTCTGGCTGTTCCTGTTGGCGCAGGCGCCACGGTCACGGCCGCTCCTGACCAGCGGATGACGACGGGCTGTCACCGGCGAGAGCGCGACTGTTGACTCCGCGCCCCTCCGCGGAGTCGCTGACACCGCCGTTCGCCGAGCTGGGTGCCTCACTGAGATGCCCGGTCCCGGCGCGGCCGCTGTTGATACGGCGTCTGAGGATCAGGAGATACCACAGGACCGCGAGCACCAGGACGCCGCCAACGACTCGGTCGGCCTTGTGGAAAGCGGGGGGAACCGTGAGGACCCACAGGGCGAACACCAGCCAGGCGAAGGAGACGGCGAACACCGGCACGGCCCAGCGACCCAGGGTAAAGGTGCCGGGCCGGTGCAGCGTGGCTAGCGCGCGTCGACGTAGGGCGTAGGCAGCGGTAAGCATCAGGTACACCACGTAGGGCAGGATCGCGGTCGCGCCGACAAGAACGTTGAACGCCGATTGCTGCTCATAGGCGTAGACCAAGATCGCCGCGCTCAGGGCGGTGCCTAGGAGAATCGCTGGGACCGGAGTCTGGGTAGGCCGTTGACACGTCGTAGCAGCGTTGACCCCGGGAGGATGTTGTCGCGGGCGAGAGCAAACAACAGTCGTCCCTGGACGGCGACGACGGCCAGGGCCGTGCCCAACACGGCAAACAGCGGGAAGATCAACAGAATGCGCGCCAGGGTACCGCCGAACCAGTGCGTCATGATGTCAAACACGGGTGAGCTGGAGCTGGCGATCGCCGTGATGCTCGGCGCGGCCACGGTGAAGCAGATCAGGGCGATGAACCCCACGATGCCCGAGACGCTGAGGGATCCGATCACCGCGCGCGGCACGCTTCCGGTCGCGCCGACGGCCTCCTCGGACATGTCAGCGGCTGTCTCAAAGCCGGTGAGCGAGAACAGGCCGACCGCGAGCGCTCCCTCGATCCCGGGCCACACCGCGCCACCGTGCAGGCCGCCATTGTTGCCCAGCGGCATGCCGTGGCCTTGTTTGGCGAAGACCACGATCAGCACCGCGACCGCGATGAATAGGGCGGCGCAAATCTCGGCGACTACGGCGACGCTGTTGATGCGGGCAAACAACCTGACCCCGACGATGTTCACGGCCGCGATCACGACCAGCGCCGCCAGGGCGATCAGCAGCGTCTGCAGCGACGAAAGGGTCACGCCCAGCATCGCCCCGATGAACGGCGCGACCAGCACGTAGGTGATTGTGGCCGCCGACGTCAACAGGTAGACGAATGCCGCTGCCGCGATGATCCAGCCGTAGCCCGGGCTAATCAGGCGCGAACCCCACTGATAGGAGTAGCCGGCCAGCGGGATGCGGGAGCCTAGTTCGGCCAGAATCAGAGCGATCAGGATCTGTCCGGCGAACACCGGCAGCCAGAACCAGACGCTGGCGGTGCCAAAGCTGCCCAGCCCGAAGCCGAGCACCGTGTAGATGCTGGTGGTGATGGACATGAACGAGAAGGCGACACCGAACACTGCCCACGGCCGCAGCGTTCGTTTACTCCATCCGGCTCGAGCAGATCATTGCTGGGGAACTCGCGAAGCGCGGCGGTCAGCTCGTCATGGGTGACCGGCCGCCCGTAGTACCGACTCACGACATCATCGAGATACGCGTGCAGGATCCACTGGGAGTCAACGGCATCCGCGCGCTCGACGACGATCTGCTTCACCGGGTCGGCCACAGACCCATTGTGATTGCCCCATCCTCAGGCGGCAGACCACGACGCGGCCGCTTCAGGCCGACCAGTCAACAAAGCGGCAGCCACAAGCTGACCCGGGCCGGCGACCGAGGGGCACTGATCGGAGCAGTCAGGACTCGCCAAGGCGGACGAGCAGGCGGGCAGCTCCAGCGGTCTGGTCGGGGCTGGTGAACCCGGCCCGTTGGTAGAGCGAGAGCGAGCGTTCGCTCGGTGAGAGCACAAGTCGCACATACCCGCGTTCACGAGCCGCGGCGATGAGCGCCTCAAGCAGCATCAATCCGATGCCGCGATCCCGGGACTCGGAGCGGACGAACATGTTGCTGATGTAGCCCCAGCGTGAGTCGGGACGCCCCGGGTGGGGCATCCGGCGGTATTCGAGCATGGAAGCCATGCCGACTGCGAGATCACCGGCCCAAGCGATCCAAGTCGTGCGCCGATCGCCCTCGCTGGCCACCCAATCCCCGAGCCGCTCCTCAAACGCACGATCGGGAGCGGTGCCGGCGCTCCACAACGATCTCAATTCAGCAACGGCCGGCACATCGGCACGGTCGACTATTCGGACTACCACTCCTGGGAGCGGCTCATGCATCCGATTGATTCTCGCAGGCGAAGCTCTTGCTCTGAGTGGTGGCGGCCGGAGAGCAGAAGCCGGATGCGCGTGGCTACCTCGACGAGGCCGGAGCGAAGACAGCTGTCTGTCACCGGAGGATGATGGGGTCATGACTCATTTGGAGCGACTGGCGGAGCTCGCCGTAGTTGTCGGCGCGAATGTACAGCCCGGCCAGGTGGTGCAGGTGACTGCCGAGGTCGAGCAGATCGAAGTCCTTCGAGCCGTCACGGATGCCGCCTACCGGCACGGAGCGCGGTTTGTCGATGCACAGCTGAGGGCCCCCGTTTTGCAGCGATCGTTGGTGATCAATCGTCCGGCTCAGGCGTACGTGCCCACTTGGGCAGACGCATCGACCTATGGGCTTGATGCGGCCGCCGGCGCGAGGATCATGCTCATCGGACCGAGCACGCCCGGGTTGTTAGACGATCTGGATCCGGTGCTCGTGGACCGCGCTCAGCCGCCGCGGAGCCGTGCGTGGCGCGAGGTCGAGTATCGCGTGAACAACACGATCATTCCCGGACCTCATCAGGCCTGGGCGCAGAGCCGCTATCCGCAGCTCACCGCTGGGCAGGCGCTGGAAAACCTGTGGCAAGACATCGCGATCGCCTGCCGGCTTGACGACGAGGATCCGGTCGCGAACTGGCGCCGGCGTTTCGCTGACCTCAGTGATCGCGCGCATCAACTCTCCGCAATGGGACTCGACGCGATCCGCCTCGGCGGACCCGGAACCGATCTCCTGGTTGGACTTCTCCCCGGCGTGCAGTGGGCGGGGCCGACCAACATCAGTGAGCGAGGCGTGCTGCATGCCTGGAATCTTCCTTCAGAGGAGATCTACACCAGCCCGGATCCTGCCCGCGTCAACGGGCACGTCCGCCTCACGCGCCCCGCGGTGGTCGGCGGGACCATAGTCAACGACGTGACGCTCAGGTTCGTCAACGGAGACGTCTCTGAAATCGCCGGTGGGGGTGGCGTCGACGGGTTGCGCGCGTTCGCCAGCCGTGACGCCGGAACGCGTCGCGTTGGGGCGCTCGTCGACGCCGACAGCGCCGTCGCGCACGTCGATCGGCCATTCGGTCTCGGCCTTTTGGACGAGAACACCGCGGCCCATCTTGCCCTCGGTTTCGGGTTCCCGCAGCTCGCCAATAAGCAGACCCGAGCTCGTGTAAACCAGAGCGGCGATCACCTTGATCTAACCATCGGCTCACCAGACCTCCAGATCACCGGACTCGACTGCTTCGGCGGTTCGGAGCGAGCCCTCATGCGCGATGGACGATGGGCGCTGCTGTGAACGAGACGCGCCTGTAGACCAACCGCCAGATACCGGCTCCCACGAACGACGAGGCACCCGTGCGACGCCTCGGGCCCCGCCGGCACTTCTGCTTTCGATCCCCCGACGGTTGAAGCGGACGCTCGAGCCGCGGACCCCGGTTCGGCGACTTTGCGGAAGTCTGTAAGGCCGGAGTCGAGCCGGCTGCTGGTCGCCGGCCTGGTGCTCTCTGGGCCGCGGGTGACGTTTTGCGCCGGCGACCCCGCCGTGACCAGCAATACGATCACGTTCTTGACGTAAACGTGACTCAACGCGCAGATGCGGCCATCGGCTTGGTGACGATGGCCAAGGTCCCGTTCGCGGGCATCGGCGTCTCTGCCGACTCACTCAGGCTGCCGACAGGTGCTCGTGCAGCACCAGCCAGGCGCCGTCGCGCCGCACGAAGACGATCGTCTCACACTCGCGCAGGTCCTTCTCACCGGCGCTCGTCGCTACACGCGTGGTGACGACGTGCGACAGCACCGCAGCGTCTGGACCAAGAGACTGAACGCACCGGTTTGCGCACGCGCAGCGGAGAACGCGAAAGCCGTCCTCGGCGACCCACTGCTCCCAGAGCCGACGATAGGCCTCGCGTGACTCCAGCCGCTGCTCGGTGGTATGGAAGATGAAGGTTGCGTCGGGCGCAAGACGAGCGAAGTAGGCGTCGACGCGTCCGGCGCCGAAGTCCTCAACGAGGGCAGCGCCGGCCGCGAGAATCTCTGGCTCGATCGTCATACCCGGGCGACAGCCAGCAAGGCCAGCATCTCAAACGCGACAGCGGAGGCGTGCAGCGCGGTGACCTGGCCGGGCGAATCGTAGGGGGGTGAGACCTCGACCAGATCGAATCCTGAGAAGTCGATCCCGGCGAGCGAGCGCAGGAACGCGAGTGCCTCACGTGGGTACAGGCCGGTCACCTCGGGCGTGCCGGTGGCGGGCGCGAAGGCGGGGTCGAGCACGTCGATGTCGAACGACATGTACACGGGGCCGCCGCCGATCCGGGCCCGGACGCGCTCGCCGTACTGCGCGGGGCTGAGCGCCTGCAGCTGATCGCCGGTAATGACCTCGAAGCCCATCTCGCGCGGCACTTCGAGATCCGCCGCCGAGTACAAAGGCCCTCTCATCCCGGCCAGCACTGACCGGGACGGATCGAGCAGCCCTTCCTCGACGGCGCGGCGAAACGGCGTGCCGTGGAAGTACTTCTCCCCGTAGTACTGATCCCAGGTGTCAGCGTGGGCGTCTAGGAGCACGAGCGCGACCGGCCCGTGGACGGCGGCCTGCGCCCGGAGCTCGCCGAGCACGATCGAGTGGTCACCACCGAGGACGACCGGCACGATTCCAGCCCGTAAGACGGGTCGCAGCGCAGCGTCGATCTGCTCCGCCGTGCGCTGGGCGTTGCCCGGGGTGATCTCGAGGTCGCCACCGTCGACCACCGACAGCGATCCGAACACGTCCACGTCGAGTGCCGGGTGGTATGGACGCAGCAGCGCGGAGGCCGAACGGATCGCTTCGGGGCCGAAGCGGGCCCCCGCCCGAAAGCTCGTGGCGGTGTCGAACGGCACGCCGATCACCGCCGCGTCGACACCCTCATGGGGAAGCGGCACGTGGGGCAGCCGGGCGAAAGTGCGCGGCCCGGTGTATCGCGGGGCCTTACTGGCGTCGGGCGGCTGAAAACGCGGGGCGGGACGGCTCATCGCACACTCCCCTGCGGGTCGGGCAGGCCGGGAGCAAGGACCCAGAGAATGCGGGCACCATCCCCCGCCACCTTCCAACTGTGGGGAACGGCGGCGCCGAACGTGAGCGCGTCGCCCGGCTCGAGCGTGAAGGTCTGATCCTCAATCTGCACCTCGATCACCCCCTGTAACACGAAGCAGACCTCGCATTCGCTGGGCAGCGTGTACAGCACGGAGCCGCCAGACCCGCCGCCGGCAACGGCTGACTCCAGGACGGTGACGTGTCGCTCCCCGGCCGGCGTGATCAGCGTGTCAACGACATCGGCCGCCTTGGGTAGATCGGCGAGGGTGGGACGGTCGCTCCGGCGCACCAGCGTCGTTTGGGGCGTCTGGAACAGTTCGGCCACTGACAGCCCCAGTGCGTCGCAGATGCCGACCAGGCTCGCCACCGACGGGCTGCTGATGTCGCGCTCCACCCGCGATAGGAAGCTCTTGGTCACTCCGCTGCGCTCCGCGAGCTCACCGAGCGATAACCGGCTCGCCTCGCGCGCGTGGCGTAGACGGGCGCCGAAGCGCACGCGCTCATCCCCGTTGACCGCCATCGTTACGCGGTCTCGGGCTCGAGGATGGTGCGCAGACCGGCGGCCGTGCGCAGGTTGGCCAGCGCGCGATCAGCGTCGCTGAGCGGTGCGTGACGGCCGTTGAGAAGGTCGCTTGGCAGGTTCCCGTGGAGATAGAGCGCGGCCAGGCGGGGAAAGTCGAGGCTGGGCACGGTGGAACCATAGTTGCACCCCAGCACTCGCTTTCCCTGGTCGGCAAGGTCAAACGGATCAAGCGAGACCCGCGTACCTTCGGCGGGCATTCCGACGATCACCGCCTGACCGCCGCGACCGATCAGAGACGGCAGCAACTCGAGTGTTGATTGAATCCCGATCGCTTCGAAGGCGTGCTCGGCGCCGCCGTCTGTGATGCTGTGGACGCTTGCCGCGAGATCCGGATCGTCGCCGCGCAGGCAGTGCGTGGCGCCGAGTCGCTGGGCCTGCTCCAGACGCCCCTCGTCAGTGTCCACGGCAACGATCGGCTGAGCACCCACGAGTCCTAGTCCAAGCAGTATCGCCTGACCAACTCCCCCGCACCCCAGCACGACCGCGCTCTCCTCGGCGTGAACATTTGCGGTCCGCAGCACCGCGCCGGTTCCGGTTGCGACGGCGCAACCGATCAGGGCCGCCACATCTGGAGGCACGCGCGGGTCGATCGGGATAGCTGCGGATTCCGGCACCACGGTGCACTCGGCGAAGGTGCCCAGGCCAAGGTAGGCATGGACGGGCTCCTCGCCGGCGATGAAGGTCGCGCCGCCGTCTGGCAGGACGTGCTCAAGCGAGCGGGTGCCGCTGCACAGCCAGGCCCGGCCGCTGGCGCACTGTCGGCAGCGACGGCACGGCGCTTGCCACGCCAGGACCACGCGGTCGCCGGGACGGACATCGACAACCTCGGGGCGCACCGCCTCGACAACGCCGGCGCCCTCGTGTCCAGGCACGATTGGCAGCGGCGTCGTCCACTCGTCGTCGACGGCGTGCCGGTCTGACCCGCAGACGCCGCTCGCGAGAATCCGCACACGCACGAGATCCCCGTAGAGCTCGTGCAGCTCCAGCGACTCCTCGGACAGCGGCGCTCCGGGAGCCCTCAGTACGTATGCCCGCACCGCCACTACTCGTCGACCGCCAGTTGCCGCTCGGACGCTGCGATGGCCGTCTCCTCTGAGCGGAGGTTCAGCGTGCGGGCCAACAGGAAGTACACCGTCCCCGATACCGCAAGGCCGACCAGCCATGAGATGTCGACGTTAGAGATCTGCTTGGCAAGGGGGCCGGTGTAGGTAAAGCCGCCCAGGCTCGGCAGAACCATGAACGGGATCTCGGCGATTAAGCCGGCGAAGTAGGCGATCTGTCCTCGCCGGCCCCAGGTTCCGTAGATGCCACGCGACGTGAACAAGTCGGCGATCGCGTAGTGCCCGCGCCGGACAACGAAGAAGTCGACCAGGTTCGTCGCCGTCCACGGCACGAGCAGGTAGAGCATCAGCGTCAGCGAGTTGATGACCGTCGTCGCCGCGTTAGACGAGATGCTCTGGGCGACGACAAACCACACCGCGGTGAGGATGAGGATCGTGACGATGCGCGCCCGACGGGTCGGCCGGATCTTACGGACCGAGTCGATCCCGGTCAGCACGCTGAGCATGCCGCCGTACGCGTTCATTCCCATCGTCGCCGCTAGGCCGGCGGCGAGCAGGATCGCTGCGATGCTGCCCAGAGGGTCAAAGAGGTTGTTGCCGGCGATCTTGGTGCCGAGCAGGCCGTCGGTTGCGCCGAGCCGGATCGCCATCCAGGCCCCGAGCGCAATCAGCCAGATCGGCGAGGCGGCGGCTCCGAAGAAGACCGACGCGATCACCTTGCGGGGGCCTGTGTTCGCAGGCAGGTACCGCGAGTAGTCCGAGACATAAGGAGCGTAGGTGATGTTGTAGGCGGCGGCGAAGGAAAACTGAGCCATAAACGCGGCGACCGTGAAGCCGAGGTGCTGGCCGGACGCGTGCCCGTGCGCGAGCCCGAACAGCACGCCGATGGAGAGGATGGAGACGACCGGAAGCGAAAGCAGCAGGATCGTGCGAAACGCGCGGTGCACCCAGTCGTGACCCCAGATCGCGATGATCGCCGCCAGGACCGCCACCGCCACCGCCACCACGTTGGCGTTCCAGCCGAACGCCTTCTCAAAGCCCTGTGACAGCAGAACCTGGTCGGTCACATTGAACGCCAGATACGTAAACAGCACCGCGGATAGCGGTACGAGCACACCGCGGTAGCCGAACTGGGCGCGGGACTGGATCATCTGCGGCAACCCCAACCGCGGACCCTGAGTGGCGTGAAACGCCATGAACAACGTGCCGACCAAGATCCCCAGTGCGCCGGCGAGGATCGACCAACCCAGCGACAGCCCGAGCGCCGGACCGACGAAGCCGATCGGAATCGTGAAGTACTGAAAGTTGCCCAAAAACCACAGCGGCGTCTGGTGCCACAGCTTTCCGTGGCGCGCCTCCTCTGGCACCCAGTCGATCGAGCGCCGCTCAATCTCCCGCGCCGGCGGGGCCTCGGTTAGCGGCGCTGACGCCGCGGGATCGGTCGCGACAGCCATCCGTTCTCCTCTCCTGGTGGGGACTGCGGTGCGCAAAGGTACACGATCGTTGCTTGACAAACAAGCAGCCCGTTCCGCCAACTCGAAAAGGAGAAGCGATAAGCTCAGAGCCCCTCCGGCGACCAAGTAGTCGTGAGGCGGCACAATGCCAGCGTGCCCGAGATGCCTCGCTTCGCTGAGGTCGCCGTCGACCCGGATGTGACCCTCGACGTGTTGGCGCTTGCGCTCGCGGCGGAGTT
>JALYZB010000293.1 GCA_030945945.1 Actinomycetota bacterium
TACCACTCGATGTCGTCAGTAAATGCGCCGAGCACCGCGGGCACGTCGCCCTGCTCGAACGCTCCGTAGATCCTCTTGACGACCTCGATGCTTTGCTCGCTCATGGCGGTCCCTCCGTTGGTTGGCCGGCGCCCGATGTTCGAACCTACCCGACATGAGAAGCACTCGTCAATGTCGACGGGCACGCCCCAGTCTGGACGTATTGTTGCGCACGCCTCACGTCCCAGAAACTGCCCTCGACCCGACCGCGGCCGAGCACACACTCTCCTCGGCACTCCTCGAAGTCTACGGTCGTTTGATAGGCGCGGGCCGGCGCTCAGCCCGCGCGCAAGCAAGGCATAACTCGGACGACCGCTCTCGCTTAGCCGCGCAGCAGCCAGGCGTACGAGCGCTTGGGGCGACCGTGGGATCGGGGCCGAGTGACGCCGCAGCGCACGATCGGATTCGTGGTCCACGTGGCGCGTCACCGGCGATCGAGGCCGCGCCCCCCGGACTCGTCGTTGGACGGCACTCCGTGGGCCGCTTCCCCGCTGGTGTCAGAAAGCGGGGGGTTCGCGGTCAACGCCTGGCACGTGAGATGCCTGCGCCGCAGGGCTCGGCATGCGGATCGGGAGAGCCCCCTGTCGCAGGTCAGGCGGGCTCGGTGACCGCCAGGTCGGTGACCCCACCGCGACAGCCGAAGCCGCCGGGTGCGCCGAGCGCTACCCCTCGTCGAGGACCAGAAGCGTCTCCGGGCGAACACCGTCGGACCTTCATCGCATCGGCGGCCGCCTCGGTCTGCATGACCTCCTGATAGGCAGCCATGTCGGGGATCTCCACGATCAGCCCGACCCGGTTTGAACCCGCCGGATCGCGGAAGACGCGAAACGTGATTCCCAGCGGCCCAAAGACTTCCTCTCGCTTCGGTGAACTGAGCCGGTGGTCGACGTCGTCAACCTCGTGGAACACAAGATGCGTGGCCATTGTGTCTCGCCTTCCCATGTGAACGTTGCGTCGTGTGTGAGCGCAGGCAAACCTAGCCGGTAGAAGGGCGGTGTGGGGTTGCGCTCGCGGCAAACCCGGCCGGCGAGTCCGATCCCCCGGTGAGCTCGGCAAGCGGAAGGACCCGCTGCGTGGTAACGCCTTTGACCGTCTGCATAGGTACCAAGCGCGATCGGTCCGTTTGTCGCGCGAGCCCCGCAACCGGCGAGGAGCAGCAGTCTGCTCCCAACGATTTGTGGCAGTCGATAGTTCTGCTGGTTCGTGAAAGCAGCACTGAACGACGCTCTCGCTTCTCGCGCACTCCGCAAGCGGCGGTCGAGAGCGGTTCTTAATCGAGCTCGGCGCGATGGCTACCCAATGGGCCGCGTGCGGCGATCTCGCGATACTCGTCGCATCGCCGGACACCGCAGGCTCGCTGCCGACTGGTGTGGAGGCGCTGGAGCTACGACCGGCTGCTGCTGGCCCCCGGCAGCGTCACCCGACTGCTCGACATCCCCGGCCTCACCGACCACGCGATCGGGCTCAAGACCGTCACCGAAGCGCTGTACCTGCGTGACTATCTTCTGCGCCGTCTGGAGTCCGCCAGCTGTGCTCGCCGACCCGCTCAGATGGCGCGGCTTACCGAGAATCTCCTGCCGCTCTACCCCGCGCTGAAATCCGAAGACCCCCACTGGCTGCTGATAGATCTCGCCAAAGCATGTGATGCCCGTTCCTGCGGCCACCCGACCCAGCCTGGGCAGGCGGTGGGCATCATGCATACGCGGACGGGCGGCGCTGCGCCCAGGGCAGCGCGAGCTCGAGCTGGGAGGCGAGACGGAGGAGGATTGCCTCGTCGGGGGCCAGCAGCTGCACGCCGACCGGCAACCCGTCGACCTCGCCGATGGGGAGCGAGATAGCCGCCCAGCCGCAGGCATTGGCGACCGGCGTCCAGCCGGTCGCGGCGAACTCGACGTCGAAGAATGCGTCGACACTGCCGCGCGAGGCCGACAACGAGCCCGGCGGCGGGGGGAGAACGTTCAGCGTCGGGCACAGCAGAACGTCGGCGCCCTCGAAAGCGGCTGCGGCCCGGCGCGACTGCGCGTGCAGGTCGTCGATCGCCGACGCATGGTCCACTGCGGACAGGGCGAGGCCCTCGCGCAGCATGTCCCAGGTAACCGGATCGAGCTCGTCAGGCTCTGGATCACGGCCCAGCTCGCGGCACAGCCAGGTGAACGTCGCGGCATTGTCGACCGCGTGGATGACCGAGATCGACCGGCGCACGACTTGAGCGTCGAAGCGAGGTGCCCCCGGCTCGACGTAGTGACCGAACTCCTCCAGACTCTGCGCGCAACGGTCGGCGACGGCTTGGACACGGGGATCGACCGCCCCCGCAAACGGGGGCGCGGAGGCGTGCATGATCCGCACGGAACCTGGATCGGCGCCTATCTCGGCGAGGAATGGGCGTAGGGGGGGCGGCGCCGCGTATGGATCTCCGGCTGCGGTCCCGG
>JALYZB010000307.1 GCA_030945945.1 Actinomycetota bacterium
CCCCCGCACAGAGCAACGCCGCGAGCAACGCGACGTACGTCGCGGCGCTGCTCACCACGGTGCTGACCCCGAGCCCGAGCTGGGCACCGTACCCCAGGCCGTAGACCCAGCCACGGAACTCGTCCAGCCACCGCTCATCGACCTGGCGGCGCGGCCCCGGCGCCGATCCCGGACGCAGGTCGATCGCCAGTGCAAGGAGCAGCGCGAGCACCAGCACGAGCAGGCGCGCGGAGGTGCCGACGCCGCCCAGCAGCAGCGAGCCGAGCGCGCCCAGGACCGCCCCCAGCGCGGACCCGGCGACCAGGCCGCCGAGCAGGAAGGCGGCGATGGTGACGCCATAGCGGCGGTGACGGCCCCGCTCACCGAGCGGGGTGATGCTGGCCAGCATCGACTCGCCTCAGGGCGACCACGCCGCACGTACCGCCGCCACGGTGCCGGCAGCGATGCCCAGCCAGGCCAGCTGGCTCATCGCTCACCGGCCCGGGACGCGGGCGCGGGGTCGGCCGGCGGCACGGTCAGCGCACCGGGGTAGAGGCTCGGATGGTCGGCGCCGATGCCCCCGCCGGCCAGCGTCCGGTCCACGGTCTGCGCGCGCTCGGTGCCGTTCGACGCCCGAGGCGGCCCGGCCGCCTGCGACGCGCGGGTATCCTCGATCGCATCCGAGACCAGCGAGCCCAGCGCTGACCAGCTCGTCGCGGCACCCTCGCCCCGGATCGTGCCGTCGACGAGCACGAAATACGGCGCCCCCGGCACTGCGTAGTCCCCCCAGGCCTGCGAGGACATGATCACCGGGATCCCGTCGGGAGCCAAGCGGCGCAACGCGGCGGGACGCTCGGCCTCGGCCCCGTGGGTGACCACGACGGTCCGCACCCCGGCGGGCAGCCGCGGCTCGCCGAGCGTCTCCCAAAAGCCCGCGCAGGTGCTGCAGCCGGTGGTGAGAAAGGCCAGCAGGGTCGGATCGCCTCCGGATGCCGCCAGCTGCAGCGAGATCGCGTCGCCGTCGGGGGTCGGCCCGGCGATCGCGGGGGCCGGGGTGCCGGGCCGGCGCTCGGGACTGACCGCAGGCGCAAGCCGCGGATCGGTGCCGGGGGCGGGCAGGGCCGCGAGCCGGCGCAGAATCTCGGCGTGACTGCGCAGCAGCCCGGCCACCAGCACGAGCACGATCACCAGCAGGATCGTCTCCACCGAGATGATCGCCGTGGTCATGCCCCCCCTCCCCCGGGCACTGACACGGCCAGTCCGTCCAGGCAGCCGGCCTCGTGCACACAGGTGTTGTTGTCCACCATCTCGGTCGCGTTGCAGTTGACCCCGGGAATCGACGCCGGGTGCTGGCAGACGACCAGCCGGCAGACAACCTCGGTCGTACCGGGAACCTGGGTGTTGCACTGCCCGTAGCGAAAGTGGTTGCAGTCGATCCGCCGCCGGTGGCAGTCACCCCGCGCGCACTGGCAGCCGCCCGGGAACGTGTGGCCCGGGATCCGGTTGCAGTCCATGTAATAGCGGTAGCCCTGACCCGCGCACAGGCCTGCGCCCTGGTAGTCGGTGCACTTCCACCAGCCGGCCACGTACGTGCTCTCCGGGCAGGTGTTGCGGCCCGCCTCGATCTCGCAGCAGAACGCGGTGTAGCCGTCGCTGCACTTCTGCCCCGGCCCGCAGTCACCGGGCACGATCACCGCCATCGCCGGATCGGGGCGCACGAGGTAGCGCACCGGGGCGATCGCGAACGCCGATCCGGCGACCGCCGCCCGGGCGAGGATTCCGCGCCGCGACGTGCGCCGTTCCAGCAGCGAGCCGACCGCGCCGGCGAGCTTGGCGGATGGGCTCATGAGGCGTCCGGGCTCCAGGATCGCCACAGCTGCGGCAGCTCGGAATAGGCGAGCACGATCCCGTACACCGCCCCCGCGGTGCCCAATCCCAACACGGTCACCACCCCCGGCGAGCCACCGAGGATCCAGTCAAGCGACCGGGCGCCGCCGATCGCGCCCAGTAGGCAGACCGCCGCCAGCGTGCCGCTGAGCGCCGACTGCTGCGGCGAGGCGGGGCTCTGCGGGTCGCCGAAGCAGCCGCAGGCCTCCCCGGCCCGGGCCAGACGCAGCGTGAGGACCGCAAACCCGGAGTACAGCACGGTCATCATCGCCGCCGGCAGCGGGCCTCCAACGGCGAGGACAACCGCCCCGAGTCCGAGCTCACCGGCCGCGAACAGGCGCACGAGCTGCGGGCCGGCGCCCACCGCGCGGGCGGCAGCGCCCGGAGCGCGGAGCTTGGCCGCGCCCGCCACGCAGAGCACGAGCGCGGCCACGAGCTGCGGGATGGCCAGCGCGCTGTCCATCAGGACGTCTCGCGCCCCAGGATCGTGGTCGCGGCACTCGCCGGGTCAAGCTCGCGGGCCACGACGCGGTCCAGCAGCGCGCGGACCTCCTCATCCTCGTGGATCGAGGCCTCGAGCTCGCGGCGCATGCGGAAGGTGGCGATCGAGAGCACCTCGTTCATCAGGTTGCGCCGGCGGCGCTCGGTCAGCGTGCCCTCGGACTCGATATGCGCGCGATGCTGGGCCAGCGCGTCAGCGAGCTCTGAGACGCCCTCGCCGCGGGCCGCCTCGGTGCGGATGATGGGGACCCGCCAATCAGGCCGGGGACCGAGCGCGAGCACGCCCTTGATCTCGCGAATCATGGTGTCGGCCAGGGGGTGATCGGCCTTATTGACGACGATGATGTCCGGGATCTCCATGATGCCGGCCTTCAGGGCCTGGATCGAGTCCCCGGAGCCGGGCATCAGCACGAGCACGACGGTGTCGGCATGATCGATGATGTCGACCTCGGCCTGGCCGACCCCAACCGTCTCGACGAGCACGATGTCGCGCCCGGAGGCGTCCATCAGCAGGGCGGCCTGCAGCGCCGCCTCGCTGAGCCCGCCGAGCGCGCCGCGATTGGCCATCGACCGTATGAACACACCGGGGTCCAGGAAATGCTCGGTCAAGCGGATCCGGTCGCCCAGCAGCGCGCCCTTGGTGAACGGCGAGGAGGGATCCACCGACAGCACCGCCACCGTCCTCTCGCGGGCCCGCTCGAGCTTGGTCAAGGCGGCGAGCAGGGTCGACTTGCCCACCCCCGGCGGTCCCGTGAAGCCGAGCACCTGGGCCTGGCCGGTGTGGGGATAGACCTCGCGCACGAGCTCCCACCCGGCCGGATCATCGTTCTCGACCAGCGTGATCGCTCGCGCTAGGGCGCGCTTATCGCCGTCGAGCAGGCGCTGGGCGAGGGTGCGTTCGGTGGTGCTCATCTGCGACGGGCAATATTGGCATGACCGTCCCCCGCGTAGAGACGGCGCGTTTGTGAGAAGGTGTCGGCGATGACGATCCCACTGCTGGGACGTGCCGATGCCCTCGTCGGAGACGGGGTCGAAGCGGCCGTCCGCTACAAGCACCGCCGGCGGCTGTCGCGCCTGGGCTGGGGCGGGGTCTATGACCCGCGCTCTGCCGGGGTGTTCGCGACCGGCGATCCGCCCCCGCGGGAGGGCTGTGAGCTCGAGGTGCTGATCGACGGCGCCAACGCGATGCCCGAGATCGCCGCCGCTCTGGAACGAGCTACATCCTTCGTGCACATCACCGGCTGGCACGTTGCCCCCGCCTTCGCACTCGTCCGCAACCATCCTCAGGGCCAGATCGGGGTCCTGCTCGCGGAGCTGGCGCAGCGGCTCGATGTGCGGGTGCTCGTCTGGTCCGGCGCGCCGGTGCCCGCCTTTCACCCCACCCGCAAGGAGGTTGCGGCGACGCTCGAGAACCTGCGCCGCGGCACGCGGATCCAGGCCCACGGCGACCCTCGTGAACACCCCTTCCACTGCCATCACGAGAAGACGGTGGTGATCGACGGCGAGCTGGCCTTCGTCGGCGGCATCGACATGACCGATGACGGGGGTGACCGCTTCGACACTCAGCAGCACGTCGCCCGCCGGGAGCTCGGCTGGCACGACGTCGGCACCCGGCTGCGGGGGCCCGCCGTGGCCGATGTCGCCGAGCACTTCCGGGTCCGCTGGCACGAGCTGACCGGCGAACAGCTGCCGGTGACGCCAGCGCCCCCGCCAGCCGGTAACAGCACCGTGCAGGTCGTGCGAACGATCGCCGAGGGGATGTACGACGCGTTTCCGCGGGGCGCGTTTCGTATCTTTGAGAGCTACCTGCGGCTCCTGCGCGGGGCGCGCGAGTTCATCTACCTCGAGAATCAGTTCCTGTGGGCGCCGGAGATCGTGAAGGTGCTCGCCGACAAGCTGCGCAACCCGCCCACCCCGGACTTCCGGATCGTCATCCTGCTCCCCGCCAAGGCCAACAACGGTGCCGAGGACAGCCGCGGCCAGCTCGGCGTCCTCGTCGACGCCGACGACGGCCACGGACGGGTGCTGGGGGCGACGATCCGCTCGATGGCCGCCGAGGGCGGCCGGGCCGATCCCCTCTACGTGCACGCCAAGGTCGCCGTGGTCGACGACCGCTGGTTGATCGTGGGCTCGGCCAACCTCAACGCCCACTCGTTCTTCAACGACACCGAGATGTGCGTGGTCACCGACGACGCACATCTGGCCCACGACACCCGGGTGCGGTTGTGGGCCGAGCATCTTGAGCTTGACCCCGCTGACGTCGCGCAGCGCTCACCCGTGTCGCTCGTGGACGAGGTCTGGCGACCGGTCGCGGGCGAGCAGTTGCGCCGCCAGACGGCCGATCAGCCGCCGACGCACCGGCTGCTCGAGCTGCCTGGCGTGTCCCGACGCTCGGGGCGCCTGCTCGGTCCGCTCACCGGCCTGCTCGACGACGGCTGAGCAGGCCCGCGCGTGGTGGCGCTGGGTCGGCGGCGTCGCGCGTTGTCACTGGGCGCGACGCGGCGCGGATGCTTACGATCTGCCCCGTGCGCCCGGTCGGCACCCAGGAGAAGCCCCGACGGCGAGATGGCGTCCCCGCTGTCCTACCGCCGGCGCGTGGCGGCCCGGCGCCGCTGCGCGGAGGGCTGCTCACGTTCTGGCGCTTCGCCCGCGCCAACCACATGATGAGCCGCAACTACCTCGTGCTGATCCTGCGCTGGTGCTGGCTCAAGCTGCGCTGGCGCGGACGGCTGCAGACCGACGGGCTGTGCTTCGTCGCCCCGGGCGTGACCTTCGAGATCGGGCGCAGCGCGGTCGTGCGTCTAGGGCGCTGGTCGTGGATCGGTCACGGCTGCAAGATCCGCGTCCACGAGGGCGAGCTCGAGATTGGAGCCAAGACCGTGTTCGGCCAGGAGTGCACGATCTCCGCCTTCCAGCACGTCGCGATCGGACGGGAGTGCATCGTCGCCGACCGGGTGATGATCATTGACTTCGACCACGGGATGGTCGAGGTCGAGCGGCCGATCCGCGAGCAGGGCATCTACAAGCGCGACGTCAACATCGGCCACAACTGCTGGATCGGCTACGGCGCCTGCATCCTGCGCGGGGTCCAGATCGGCGACAACGCCGTCATCGGGACCAGCTCGGTGGTCACCACGGATGTCCCCGAGAACGCCGTGATCGGGGGGATCCCGGCCAAGCTGATCCGGATGCGCGAAACGCCGCGTAGCTTTCGCTGGGGCTGAGTCCACCACGGGACGCCGGGGTGTCGGCGAGGATTCCTCGCCACGTGACACCGGCGCGCCCGCGGCAATTCCTTCTTCCACCGCTCTGACCGACGCTGACCGATGTGCGCGATTGACCATCGTGGGCAGCGACAATCTCTCAACCTCTGCCGGGAGCCCGCGGGCGCGGGAAGAAGTTTCGCTCCCCGCGCTCGGCGCGCTCGGCGCGCTCGGCGCGCTGGGGGCCGCCGGTCAGACGAGATCCGGGGCGAGCCCTCGCAGCTCCGGCGCGAGCGACGGATCGCCGGCCAGGGCCCGCTCAAGCGCTGCGCCATGGCCGAGCGCGCGCTCGCGGGGATAGTCGCCGGCACTCTCGCGGTCAGCAAGGAACGCCCAGTCTGAGGACTGCAGGGCGAGTAGTTCGCGCCGGGCCCTCACCCCCGCCGCCGGCTCCGCCGCGGCCAGCTGCAATTCGGCGGTGCGCAGCGCGAAGGCGAACTCGGCCACGCGCGGCCCGCTCCAGGTCCGCAGATCCCCGCCCTCCCCCCAGCTCGTCACCCCGAGATCGGCCGGGGCCGGGGCCGGGTGGTGGCGGCGGGTCGCCTCGTCAAGGGTGGTCAGCGGCAGCCCTTGGCGGCGTGCCTCGGTGAGCACGGCGCGCAGCCACGCCACGCCCTCATACCACCAGTGCCCGAGCAGCTCGGTGTCGAGCGCGACCACGCACACGCCCCCGTCGCGCAGACGGTCACGGACGGTGGCCACGAACTCCGCGGCGTCGCCGCGCGCCTGCTTCAGGGCGGCCTGATGCCGGTACGGAGCGCCGTCGGTGCGCCACGCGTGGTGGCGGAAGCTCGTGTGACGGTGGTAGTCGCGGTACGACGCCCGGGACGGGTATCCGTGCTGGCTCCAGACAAGCGCGATCATCGCGCGGTCAATCGGCCACAGCACCGGCCCGGCCTCGGTGGCCAGCGGCCGCAGCTGGTCGGCGTGACCAAGCCCGAGGCGGCCCGTGAGCTCGACGCAGACAGCGCGGACCCCGGCCGCCGCCAGGCGGCTGTCACACCAGCCGGCGTGAGCGCACTCGGGCAGCCAGAAGCCGCCGTCCCAGCCACCGAAGCGCCGCCGGTGCGACGCGATCCCGGTCTGAACCTGGCGGTCGATGCCCTCGTCGGTGGCCAGCAGGGGCAGGACGGCGTGGGTCGCCGCCGAGGTCCACTGCGTATGGCTCCCGAGCGCCGCGAGCAGCCCTCCCGGCCTCGCCTGCAGCGCGCCGAGACGATCCGCGGCGGCGGCGTAGGCGGCAGCGGAGCGGTCAAGCTCAGTGGCGGCGATCTCCTCGCCGCGGGCGCGCAGCTCAGCGGCGTCCCGGGCGTGGGTCTCGGGGCGGACGGTGCGCAGGAACTTCAGGCAGCGGGCCATCGACCCGGGTGCTTCGAGCTGGTCGGCGAGCACCGGGGTCAGCGACAGGGTGACCGCATCGGGATGCGCGTCGAGCACATCGAGCAGCGGCAGGTAGCTGGTCGCGATCGCCTCCCACAGCCATTCCTCACCGAACGGCCAGGTCCCGAAGCCCTCGACGTAGGGCATCTGGGTATGGAGGACGAGCGCGAGCTCGCCCTGGGGTTCGGACGCCGCCGCGCTCACCGGCAGACGGCGACGAAGTCCAGCGCCCGGTCCAGATCGGGCCCGGGTGCCAGCGCGAAGTCGCTGGCCGCGATCGCCGGCGTGAAACGGTCATAGAACGGCTTGGTGATCCGCAGCGCCTTGTGGATCCGGTCCCAGCCCCCGGCGAGCGCGAGCTCATGCACGCGCAGCTTGCGGGCATGGAAGAGTCCGAGCATCTCGACGTGTTGGAAGCTGCGCCGACACAGCGCTTCGAACTCACGGACCCGGTACTCCTTGATGTGCCACGGGTTGCCGGACTTCTCGGCCCCGGGGGGCGCCAGCGTGAGCAGGTTCGGAGTCGAGACAAAGGCGCTGCCGCCGTCGCCGAGCAGTTCACGGAAGTGGCCCAGGACCGAGTCCGGGTCCTGGACGTGTTCGATCGTCTGCAGGAACACGACGGCATCGAAGCTGCTGGGCTCGCCGAAGGTCTCGACCAGGCCGCGCTCGAACCCGAGGTTCTGGCGCATGTAGCGCAGCTTGGCGTGCGCGTGGGCCTCGGGGTTGGCGTCGACGCCAGTCACGCTGGTCGCGCCCCGGGAGAGGACCTCAGAGCCGTAGCCCTCGCCGCAGGCCATGTCCAGCACCCGCCGTCCGATCACCCGCGCGCCGATCCACTCATAGACGGCGAGATGGCGCCGGTACCAGTAGTTCTCCTCGGGCACATCGGGCAGCGTCCGCTCTCCGGTGAGGGCCAATGGCGGCACCCCCGGGGGCTGATCGCGCTGGAGGTAGAGGTCAGTGGCCACCGGCGACAGGGTAATCTGCCGCAGGGCATGGAGGCATTACGCAGCGCGGACGAGATCCGCGAGGTCAACACCCGGTACCACGACGTAGCCGCTGAGAGCTACGACGCCAAATGGGGCATCGACTTCGGGGCGACCGGTCAGCAGCAGGTACTCGGCAAGCTGCGCAAGGTGCTCGGCGCCGAGCTCGACGACGGCTATGACCGCTCGCTGGAGATTGGCGCCGGAACCGGCTATTTCAGCCTCAACCTGCTCCAGGCCGGGGTGGTGGGCGAAGTCACCTGCACCGATATCTCACCCGGGATGGTCTCCACCCTGAGCGCCAACGCGCAGCGGCTCGGGCTGTCGGTCCGCGCCGCTCGCGCCGAGGCGGAGTCGCTGCCCTTCGCCGACCGGAGCTTCGATCTCGTGCTCGGCCACGCCGTCCTGCACCACCTGCCCAACCTGCGCCGCGCCTTCCGCGAGTTTCATCGTGTGCTGCGACCCGGGGGACGGATCGTCTTCGCCGGCGAGCCCTCGCGGGTCGGGGACCGAATCGCGGCCTACCCCAAGCGCGGCGCCGTCCAACTGGCTCCCGTCTGGCGCCGGTTGCTGCGGGCCGCACCCGCGCCGCCGGCGGCCGCTGTCGGCACCGTCGATCACGAGGACCACGAGCTGGAGCGTTGCGTCGACATCCACGCCTTCACACCCGGGGACCTGACCCGGCACGCGCAGCGGGCCGGCTTCACCGATATCGGCGTGCGCGGCGAAGAGCTGGCCGCCAACTGGTTTGGCTGGTTCAATCGGACTCTGGAGGCGATGGCCAACCCCGATGACGTGCCGATGTGGTGGCGTCAATACGCGTTTCGCGGTTACCTCGCGCTGCAGCGCGTGGACGGGGCCGTGCTCGAGCCGCTGCTGCCACCGGCCATCTTCTACAACCTGCTGCTCAGCGCCCGCAAGGTCTGACCCCCGCCGCCCACCGCCGGCCCGCGGTGGGCGCGCCCTAGACTTTTGGGGTGCCCGAACCGGAGTTTCCCCTCTTCCCCCTTGGTCTCGTCGCGCTGCCCGGCGAGCTGATCCCGCTGCACGTCTTCGAGGATCGCTACAAGGCGATGATGGCCCACTGCCTCCGGGCCGGCGGCGAGTTCGGGATCGTCTGGATGTCCGACGACGGGCTGCACGACATCGGCTGCGCGATGGTCATCGAGCAGGTGATCGACGAGCTCGAGGACGGCCGCATGAACATCCTCACCCGCGGCACGCGGCCCTTCCGGGTGATCGAGCGCCAGGCGCATCTCCCCTACCCGGCCGGGATCGTCGAGTTTCTAGAGGACCGCGAGGCCACCCGCGATGACGCGCTGACCGATGGCGCGCACGCAGCCTACGCCGACCTCGTGCGGCGCGCCACCGATCGCGACCCGACGGCCGAGGAGCTGGCCGAAATGGGCAGTTACGACATGGCTGCGACCGTCGACTTCGGCGTCGATGCCAAGCAGGGCCTGCTCGACCTGCGCTCTGAGAACGCCCGCCTGAAGCTCGTCACCCGGCTGTTTCGCGCCGCGAGCAAGCGGCTTGACTTCGTCGACCGCGCCCAGGCCCGGGCACGGTCCAACGGCAAGGTCCGATTCGGCTAGGCCGTCCAGTCCCGCGGCGCCGGCACCTACGGCGCGCCGACCACGACGGTGAAGAGCGCCATGAAGATCCCGAACAGGATGCAGTAGATCCCGAACGGAATGAGGTTGCGGTTCTTGAAGTACCGGGTGAGGAAGTGGACGGTGATGACCGCGGTGATGGCGGCGAACACGGCCGCGATCACGGCCGCGCCGCGGACCCCACCGTTGCCGAGGTGCCCGGTGAGGTCGGGGAGCTTGTAGAGCCCGGCGGCGACGATCGGCGGGGTGGCGAGCAGGAACCCGTACCGGGCAGCGTCGCTGTTGTCCAGGCCGCGGGCCAGGCCGGCGGTCATGACCACGCCGTCGCGGCTGATCCCGGCGATCAGGGCGCTGGACTGGGCGACCCCGATCACCCCGGCCTCGCGAAACTCGAGCGTCTCCAGGCGCCGCGAGCCCTCGGCGTTCAGCCCCTCGCGCTCGGCCAGCGCGCGCACCTCCGCGCGGCGGCGGAAGCGCTCGGCGGCGAGCAGGACGCAGCCGTTGACGATCAGGAAGATGGCCGCCGACAGCGGCTTGGCCAACGCGACCCGGATCGGGTGCTCGAGCGCGAGGCCGAGGATGCCGACCGGGATCGTCGCGCAGATGATCAGCCAGGCCAGGCGCTCGTCCGGGGTCTCGATCCTGCGCTTGCCCAGCGTGCCGAAGAAGGCGCGGATGATCTTCACCCAGTCGCGCCAGAAGTAGATGAGCAGCCCGATCGCGCTGCCGACATGGAGCATGACCACGAAGGCCAGCCACGGCGACTCGGACTGCGACTGCCAGGCGACGACGTTATGCCAGCGAAACAGCGTCGGGAAGAGCACGGTGTGGCCGAGGCTGGAGACCGGGAACAGCTCGGTCGCCCCCTGCAGGACGCCGAGCACGATGGCCTGAAAGGTGCTGATCAGGTTCTGGGCGGCGACGGTGATCACGAAGCGGGCAGGCTAGCTGGCGCGATCAAAGGCTGCGGTCAGGTTGGCGGCTTTCCGTGAGAGAACCCTCATTGGGGCGTCAGTTCAGGTTGCAGGCCTGCTGAGCGGTCTGGGCGGCGAACACCTCAGTCTCGGCGAGGACCGGGTGACGGGCGGTGTCGCGGTCTGAGAACACCACCGTCCCCGCCTGGAGCTTGACCCGGTAGGTGAAGATCGTCCCGGGTCCGGCCGGAAGGTGCAGGTTGGCGGTCGCGTCGCCCGACAGGTTGACGGCGAGGTCCCGGGCGCGGATCAGCAGCGAGTCCACCAGCGGCTTGGACCGGCCGCCGTCACAGGAGATCGAGCCACCGTCGTTGATCAGCAGCGTGAGCGTGGTGCCCTGGCCGGTCCGCGTCAGCAGCAGGACGTCGGCCGAGCGCACATCAAAGCCGCACCCCCCCAGGATCACGGCGGCGGCGATCCCCAGCAGCGGCACCATCGCCCGCCGCGCGCGGCCCACGGTCACGGCCGCTTCACGACGATCGAGGCCCCGCCGCGGCGCGGATCCCCGCCTCCGGAGAAGTGCCCGGCGGCGTCGCGCGCGGCGGCCTGCGCCCCACCGAAGAACAGGTTGCGCTCGCGAAACGGCGACAGCTGGTAGCCGGCGCCGGCCAGCGCGTCGTCGTCGATCCCCGGCTCGGTGTAGACGATTCCGTCCTCCCAGTGCAGCCGAGGGGCGTTGACCGCCGCGCTGGCGCTCAGTCCCTCGTCGATCGA
>JALYZB010000310.1 GCA_030945945.1 Actinomycetota bacterium
TGCTCAACGCAAGCATCCTGGGTCTGGGCAACGCCCCGGACTCGTTCGGCCAGACGTTGGCTCTGCTGATCACGTTTCTCGGTATCGGGGTGATTGCCAACGTGCTGATCGTCTATGTGGTCGGACAGGTGCTCGCCGAGCGCAAGCAGAATCAGGAGCGCGAGCAGACCTACCAACAGGGCCGTCGCTGACCCATTCTGGCCTTGCCGGCGGGACGCAGGCCGTGGTGGGACCGCGTGACAGACGTGAGCGCTCGACGCGTGGCGGACTTCGATTCGCCAGACGGAGGCGGCTTCTGCCGAGCCCGCGCGACCGTCGGCCTGACGTCGGCCGAGATGGAGTGAGCCGCACCGGCTCGAGCCTGGCAGCTTCGCCCGCGTGGGACCCGGTGTCACCCGCCTGATCACGACGGTGCGCCAGACTCCCGGCGTGAGCTCGGACACGATCACGCAGCTGCTGCACCAGTACGGGTGTCTGCTGGTGTTCGCGATCGTGGCGCTGCAGGCCGCGGGCGCCCCGCTGCCGGGAACCACCGCGCTGATCGCTGCTGCGCTGTACGCAGCCACTGCTCACGGGCTGCCGATCGCGGGCGTGGTCGCCGCGGGGGCGACCGGCGCCCTGGTCGGGACGACGGCCGGGTTCGGGCTCGGGCGCTGGGGAGGGGAGACCCTGCTGTTGTCGCTCGGCGCACGACTGCGGCAGAGCCCCGAGCGGGTGCAGCGTATGCGGCGCGAGTTCGCCGCCCACGGGGCGGGCTGGCTGCTGGCCGGTCGGTTCATCAGCGGGGTGCGGAACATCTGCGGCCTGGTGGCCGGCGCGAGCGGGATGCCGCTGCGCAGGTTCTTGCCGCTGAGCGCCGCGGCTGCCACGGTCTGGGCGGTGGTCAACGCGCTCGAGTACTACTGGTTCGGCCACGCTCTGGCCGGGGCGAGCACGTGGGTGCAGGTCGTGCTGGTCTGCGCCGGCGTCGCCTGGGCGCTGCTCACCGTGCGGCTGCTGCGCCGCCGCGCGCTGCGGCGCATCCAGAGCACCCCAAGCACCGCCGAAACGGGGTAGCGCCCCGGCGGGGCGGCCGATCAGCCTAATCTGAGTCAGATCGCCACCGGCTTGGAAGGAACGACGACGGAGGGTGTCGAATCAGCCACCTGCCGATGAAGCCCGCTTCCATGACCACCGTCCTCGCCGACCAGCCACACGGGCACCAGGCCCTCTCGGCGTACATCACCGCCCGCTTTGACGACTTCTCCCGCTCTCAGAAGGACGTCGCCCAGTACATCGTCGATCATCTCGACGAGGCCGCCTTCCAGACCGCCGAGGAGCTCGCTCGCCGGGCCAACACCTCGTCGAGCACGGTCGTGCGCTTCTCCCAGGCGCTCGGCTTCGAGGGCTTTCCCGAGCTCCAGCAGGCCGCTCGCGACGAGTACCGCCGGCGCGTCGGCGGGACCGCCGCCGACTCGATCGGCGCCACCGCGCCACTCTTCTCACTGGACCACACCGAGTTCGAGGCCGCGCTGGCCGCCGACCATGTCAACGTCGAGGACACCGCGCACAAGCTCTCGCGCTCGGATTTCGAGGCGGCGATCGACGCGATCGTCTCCGCCGAGAAGGTCCTGATCGCGGGAACCGACCAGATGGCGTTCTTCGCCAGCTACCTGCGCCACCTCCTGATGCTGCTCGACCTGCGCGCCGAGATCGTCGCCAGTCCGTCGCAGGAGGCGCTCGGCCGCCTGAGCCGGATCGATGATCGCAGCCTGGTCATCGGCCTCTCGGCCGGCCGTCCCCATCCGCTGATCACGCGCACGATGAAGCTCGCCCGCCACCGCAAGGCCGGGACGCTGGCGATCACCGATGCGACGCTGTCAGAGGTCGCGCGGCTGGCCCGCATCCGTCTGTACTACTCGTCCAACACGCCGGCCTTCGTCCGCTCGCACACCGCGCTGCTGTCGATCATCCAGGCGCTCGCCTACGGGGTCTACGCTCGCGACGCCCAGCAGTACGACGTGCGGATCAAGGCCTTCCGGCTGAAGTAGGCCCGGGTCGGCTCGCCGTCAGCGCCGGCCGACCAGCAGCGACTGCACCGCCCGGCCGATCCGGCCGCGCTCGTCCCAGATGGTGCTCTCGGCCAGCGCGACCGCGCCCGGGGTCAGATACATCCGAGCCTGCAGGGCGACCCACTCACTGATCGGGTCGCGCTCGAAGTAGATCGTCAGGTCCGGGTTGATGAACACATGCTCCTCCCAGGAGAGCTCGGTCGCGATCCCGTTGCCGAAGTCCGCGGCCGCCGCGATCCGCTCAGCGCCACTGACCGGCTCGTCACCGAGCACCGGCCCGCGGAGGCGAAACCAGGCGGTGGATGGCCCCACCGCCCGAAACCTCCCTTGAACGAAGCGGATCTCCAGCGCATGGGTGGCGAACATCGGCGGCCCGTCGCCGAAGTCGTTGACGCGACCGTCGTGCGGGCCCGGAAACGGGGTCGCCTGGGCGGTCTCGGCGTCGAGCTCCGACGGGGACAGAAACAGCGCCCGGGCTCGAGCGACCACGGTGTCGTCGGAGGCGAGGATCGCCCCGTCGAGCAGCGCGACGCGCCGTCCGGGGCGGACCACATCGGTGGTTATAGTCAGTGGCGCGAGCGGCACCGGGCGGACGAACTCGCAGGTCAGGCGGGCCAGGCGCAGGCCCTGCGCGGCGGGAGCGGCCGCGAGAGCGTGGGCGAACAGGGCGGCCGGGGCGCCCCCGTGCAGGGCGCTCGGATCCCAGGGTCCGCGGGTCATCGCGTCGGGGGTGTAGACCCCGCCGTCCTGGACAAAGAGAGGGGCCGTGCTCATCGTCGCCGAAGCTAGCGGGCTGGCTACACTCGCAACCATGAGCGCGAACGGCGAAAGTGCCCGCAGCGAGGCGACCTTCACGGTCAAGGCCGGCCTGGCTGAGATGCTCAAGGGCGGCGTGATCATGGATGTCGTAACGCCCGAGCAGGCCAAGATCGCCGAGGACGCCGGCGCCGCCGCCGTGATGGCGCTCGAGCGCGTCCCGGCCGACATCCGCCGCGACGGCGGGGTGGCCCGAATGTCCGATCCCGAGATGATCAAAGGCATCCAGCACGCGGTCAGCATCCCGGTGATGGCCAAGGCCCGGATCGGCCATTTCGCCGAGGCGCAGGTGCTCGAGGCGCTCGAGGTCGATTACATCGACGAGTCTGAAGTGCTGACGCCCGCCGACGAGGCCAACCACATCGACAAGTGGGCCTACAAGGTCCCGTTCGTGTGCGGCGCGACGAACCTGGGCGAGGCCCTGCGCCGGATCGGCGAAGGCGCGGCGATGATCCGCTCCAAGGGCGAGGCCGGCACCGGGGACATCGTCGAAGCCGTCCGCCACCTGCGCAAGATCCGCGGCGAGATCAACCGCCTGACCATGCTCGGCACCGAGGAGCTGGCCACCGCGGCCAAGGAGCTCGCGGCGCCGCTGGAGCTCGTCCGCCGAGTCGCCGCCGACGGCCGGCTTCCCGTCGTGCTGTTCTGCGCCGGCGGAATCGCCACCCCCGCCGACGCCTCGCTGGTCATGCAGCTCGGGGCCGAGGGCGTGTTCGTCGGCTCGGGCATCTTCAAGGCCGAGGAGCCCGAGCGCCGCGCCCGCGCCGTGGTTGAGGCCACCACGCACTTCCGCGACGCCCACCGGGTCGCCGCCGCCTCGACCGGTCTCGGCCGGGCGATGGACAGCCTCGAGACGGCAAAGCTCGAGACAGAGCAGCTGCTCAGCCCTCGCGGCTGGTAGCGATGCTGCCTCCGGACGCGGCTCGCGCGCCGCGGGTCGGCGTGCTCGCCCTGCAGGGCGACTTCGAGGCGCACGCACGCACGCTGCGCTCGCTCGGCGCCGACGCCTGCGAGGTGCGTATTCCCGCGCAGCTGGAGGGCCTGGACGCGCTCGTGCTTCCCGGTGGGGAGTCGACTGTGATGACGCTGGGCATCGAGCGCGAGGGTCTGGGGGAACCGCTGCGCGCGCTGGCCGCCGCGGGAACGCCGATCCTCGGGACCTGCGCCGGCCTGATCATGCTTGACCGTGATCACCTCGGGATCGTGGATCTGCGCGCCGAGCGCAACGCGTTCGGCCGTCAGCTGCGCTCCTTCGAGGCCGATCTGGACGTCACCGGGATCGAGGGCGGCCCGGTCCACGCGGTCTTCATCCGCGCGCCGTGGGTGGCCGAGCATGGGGCAGAGGTCGAGGTGCTGGCTGAGGTCGATGGGCATGCCGTGGCGGTCCGGCAGGGCCGCGTGCTCGCCGTTGCCTTTCATCCCGAGCTCAGCGGGGAGACCCGTGTGCACGGACTGCTGCTGTCGGCGATCGGCTGAGACCGGCCGTCGGCCGCCTCCGGATCGCCCGGCTGGGCTCAGCCTGTGTGGGTCGGCTCGCGCCCGCGGCGCTCTGAGTAGTCGCGGAACTCGCGCTCAAAGCGCGCCCAGTCCAGCCTCGGGACTCCGTCGGGCTCGGGCGGCGGCTCCTCGTCCTCGGGATCCTCGTCGTCCGGAGGGCCGCCGTGGTCCTGGCCGCGGGACAACCAGGCGGCGAGCGCGGACACGGTGATCCCGGCGCCGTCGACCAAGCCGGCGAGCACCGGGTGCTGAGTCAGCGACGCTAGGCCCCCGACGCCGTAGAGCATCAGGGCGGACACCACCAGCCGCTTGAGGTCTGAGCCGGGCACCGATTGCCGGGGGGCGCGGGCGTAGACGCTCAGCAAGATCGCGAGACAGAACGCGATTGCGAGAACCAGCCGCCACGCCGCTGCGAAGGACAACACCACCTTAACAGTCATCATGCCCGTCCGGGCGCAGAAATCAACCCCCTTTCCGGGGGCAGGGCTCCCGACCCCTTAGACCTCGAGTCCGTGGCGCATGGTGTTCTCGCTGACCGCGAGCTGTTGGACGAACTGCAGCAGGTAGTCGGGCCCGCCGGCCTTCAGCCCGGTCCCTGACAGGCGGTTGCCCCCGAACGGCTGGCGGCCGACCATCGCGCCGGTGATTCCACGGTTGACGTACAGATTGCCGACCGGGGTTAGGGCCCGCACGGTGCGCACCGTGGCCGGGTTGCGAGTGAACAGGCCTCCGGTGAGGGCGAACGGGAGCCCTTCGACGAGATCACAGGCGTGCGCGACGTCACGCACGCGCTGAACCGCGAGCAGGGGGCCGAAGATCTCCTCGTCCAGTACGGCCGAGTCCTCGGGCAGATCGGCGGCGATCGTCGCCGGGCAGAACCACCCGGCGCTGTCCGGCGGTGGTGCGGTGGCGACCAGCGTGCCCTCGCGCTCGGCGATCGCCCGGTAGCGCCCCACGCGCTCCTGGGCGGACTGCTCGATGACCGGCGGGACGTCGGTTCCAAGCGTGTCGGCCTGGCCGACCACGAGCACGCTCGCCGCGCCGGCGATCCGCTCCAGCAGCTGGTCGGCGATCGCCTCGCAGACCAGCACGCGGGAGGCTGCCGAGCACTTCTGGCCGGCGAACGCGAACGCCGAGCCGACGATCCCGGGCACCGCCTCGTCCAGGTCAGCATCGGAGTCGACGATCACGCAGTTCTTGCCGCCCAGCTCGGCGATCACGGACTTGAACTGGCGCTGTCCGTCGGCGACCTCCGCGGCGATCCGCACGATCTCCTTGCCGACCGGAAGCGAGCCGGTGAAGGCGATCGCCGCCACCTTCGGGTGACGGACGAGCGCTGCGCCCACCTCTCCCTCACCGGGCAGCAGCGACAGCGCAGATGTGGGCACGCCGCCGGCGTGCAGCGCCTCCACGAGCCGGGCGGCGGTCGCCGGGGATTGCTCGGCCGGCTTAAGCACGACGGCGTTGCCGGTGACCAAAGCGGCCGACGTCATCCCGCAGGCGATCGCCAGCGGGAAGTTCCATGGTGAGATGACGGCGACGATGCCCCGGGGCCCGTAGCGCAGCTCGTTACGTTCCCCGGGGACCTGCAGAAGCTCACGCCCGCGGCCGAGCTCGATCGCCGCGCGTGCGTAGTACTCGAGGAAGTCGATCGCCTCGCACACGTCACCGTCGGCTTCCAGCCATGGCTTTGCGCACTCGCGGACCTCCAGCGCGGCGAGCTCCAGCCGACGCTCGCGCATCCACGCCGCGGCCTTCATGAGCGCGGCGGCGCGGTTCTCGGGCGAGGTTCGCCCCCAGGTCCGCAGTCCCTCACCGGCGGCCTCGACGGCCGCCTGCACCTCGGCGGGGCGGGCAATCGTGGCGTGCGCGACGAGCCGGTCCGGCCGACCCGGGTCGGTGGAGGCAAGCTCGTCGCCGAAACGGCTATCACCGCCGATCTGAACTGCTACCGAGAGCGGCAGTGTCGCCTCAACACGCTCCAGCGCCGCTTGCAGCCCGGAGCGCACGGAGGCGCGCCGCAACTCGAGGACCGGCTCGTTGGCGAACGGGGCAAGCACGATCCCGCACGTTATCGGCGCGCGGGC
>JALYZB010000469.1 GCA_030945945.1 Actinomycetota bacterium
CTGAGCCGGGACTCCAGCCCGGCCGCAGGGCGCGACAGCCGGCCCCGACAGGGCTTGCCCGGGCCGCTACCCTGCCCCAGCATGGCCAAGACACTGGTGATCGCCGAGAAACCGTCGGTCGGGCGCGACCTGACGAGCGTGCTTCCGGGCGCCTTCACCAAGAGCGAGGGATACCTCGAGGGTCCCGAGCACGTCGTGACCTGGGCGGTGGGCCATCTCGTCCAGCTCGCTGACCCCGACGAGTACGGAGCCCAGTACAAGAAATGGCGGATGGCCGACCTGCCGATCGTGCCCGACGAGTTCAAGCTCGTCGTCCGTGATGAGCGCTCCAAGAAGCAGATGAACGTGGTCAAGCGCATGCTCGGCCGCGACGATGTCGAGGCGGTGGTCAACGCCTGTGACGCCGGCCGCGAGGGTGAGCTGATCTTCGCCTACCTGTACGAGAAAGCCGGGTCCTCCAAGCCCGTTCAGCGGCTGTGGCTGAACTCGATGACCAAGCGCGCGATCAAAGCCGCTTTCGCCGCGCTGCGTCCCAGCGCGGAGTTCGCCACGCTCGAGCAGGCGGCGCGCTCGCGCTCGGAGGCCGACTGGATCGTGGGCATGAACGCGACGCGCGCGGCGACCATCCGCCTGCGTTCGTCATTTGACGGCGCCGTCTCGCTGGGCCGTGTGCAGACCCCGACGCTCGCCATTCTCGCGCGCCGGGAAGAGGAGATCCGGGCCTTCACCCCCGAGGCCTACTGGCTGGTCGACGCGCGCTTCGACACCGTGCAGGACGGCCCGCGCGCCTACGAGGGCCGTTATTACGCCGGCGCCAACCCGCGGATGAAGACGGCCGAGCAGGCCCGCGCGGTCGTCGCGGCCTGCGACGGCGGCCAGGGCGTCATCACCAAGCTCGAGAAGTCCGAGCGGCGCGAGCGCGCGCCGCTGCTCTACGACCTCACCTCGCTGCAGCGCGAGGCCAACAGCCGCCACGGCTTCTCGGCCCGCCGCACGCTCGCCGCCGCGCAGCGGCTCTATGAGGAGCACAAGGCGCTCACCTACCCGCGGACCAGTTCCCGGTTTCTGACCGGCGACATGGTGGCCGAGATCAAGCCGATCGCCGCGCTGGTCGGCAAGCGCCCCGAGTACGCGGCAGGCGCCCAGTACGTGGCCAGCCTCGACGTCCTCCCGCTCGGGCGCGTCGTCAACGACGCCAAGGTTACCGACCACCACGCGATCATCCCGACCAACGCCGAGCAGCATCCCGTGGACAAGTTCAACGACGACGACCGGCGCCTCTACGACATGGTCGTGCGGCGGTTCCTCGCCGTCTTCCATCCCGAGGCGGTGTTCGAGAACACCCGGATCGAGACCACCGTGGGTACCGCCGGCGACGCCGGTGCTCAGCATGTGTTCCGCACCCGCGGCAAGCTGATGCTCGTGCCCGGCTGGCGCGGCGTCTACGGCGAGGTCGCCAGCGGCTCGGACGCTGACGCGCCTGAGGACGATGAGGGCCGCGATCAGCAGTTGCCCAAGCTCGAGCGCGACGAGGCGGTCAACGTCGCCGAGGTCAGCGCCGAGGAGAAGGAGACCAAGCCGCCCCGCCGGTACACCGAAGGCGCCTTGCTGGCCGCGATGGAGACGGCCGGCAAGCTGGTCGACGAGGAGGAGCTGCGGGAGGCGATGAAGGATTCCGGGATGGGTACCCCGGCCACCCGCGCCGCGATCATCGAGCGCCTGCTCCAGGTCGGGTACATCGAGCGTGACGCACGCGCGCTGGTCGTCACCGAGAAGGGCCTGAACGTGATTCGCCTGCTCGACGGGCACCCGCTCACCTCACCGGGGCTGACCGGAGACTGGGAGAGCCGGCTGGCCAAGATCGAGGCTGGACAGGACTCCCGGGTCGCGTTCATGGGTGACATCGTCAAGTTCACCGACGAGACGGTCCACGAGCTCGACGCCAAGCTCAAGGACGTCCGCATCCCGCGTGCCATCCTCGGCCCGTGCCCGGTGTGCGGCCGCGACATCGTCGAGAATCGCAAGGGCTTTTCGTGCTGGAGCCGTGATGATCCCGGCTGCGGGTTCGTGATCTGGAAGTCCAAGACGGGCAAGCAGCTGCCGGTGGCGATCGCCAAGGAGCTGATCAAGACCGGGCGCACCGAGCGGCCGGTCACCGGCTTTAAGGGCCGCTCGGGCAAGAGCTTTCGTTCGCGCCTGGCTCTGCAGCAGAACGAGGACGGTCGCTGGCGGGTCGAGTTCGACGAGGCGTGGGCCCGCGACGGGTTCAAGCCGCCGGAGGCCGCGGAGGCGACGGCGGACGCGGACGGCGCTGACGCCGACGGCGCTCGCGCCGCGCAGGCCGCCGCTCCCGAAGCCGCCTGAGGCCCCGCGCCCCGCCGGGGCTCGGGTCCCCTGCGCGAGCCGTCATCGGCCCGCGCCACCATGGAGCGGTGCCGCTCACGCTCGTTATCGGCCCGGCCAACTCCGCCAAGGCGGGGGAGGTGCTGGGCGCCTACGCCGCCCAGGCACCGCGCGGCGCGGTCCTCGTCGTCCCGACGGCGAGCGACGTCCGCCACTACGAGCAGGAGCTGGCCGGAACCGGGCTCGTATTCGCGACGGTTCTCACCTTCACCGGGTTGATGGCGGAAATCGGGAGGCGCACCGGCTGGCACGCGCGGGCGCTGACCGGCCAGCAGCGCGACGCGATCCTGCGGCGGGCCCTCGCTCATGACCAGACCAGTCCCGGGCTGCGGCGCGCCACCGGTGACCTGATCGCCGAGCTGACTCGGAACATGATCACCGCTCCCCGTTTCGCCGCCGCGCTGCGAACCTGGACGGCCGATGTGTCGAGCCGGCGGGCCGACGCCGAAGCGATCTCGGGTGTCGTCCTGCGCTACGCGCGGGAGCTGCAGCGCAGCGGATGGGTCGATCGCGAGCGCTACGCGTGGGGCGCGCTGGATGCCCTGCGCGCGACCCCGGATCGGTGGGGGCGCGACGCGGTGTTCTTCTACGGCTTTGACGACTTGACGCCGCTGGAGCGTGACGGCGTCGAAACCCTGGACCGGATCGCCGGCGCCCCGGTCACCGTCTCGCTCACCTACGAGGCGGGTCACCCCGCACTGGCCGCGCGTGCGCAGGCCGTGCAGGAGCTGCGCCCGCTGGCGCAAGAGGTCATTGAGCTGCCGGCGGGCGACGAGCACTACGCGCCCGCCGCCCGCCGCGCCCTGCACGCGCTCGAGCGGGGTCTGTTTGACCCCCACGCGCCCAGTGCGGATCCCGGTGGCGCAGTCGTCCTGCTCGAGGCGGGCGGCGCGCGCGCCGAGGCCGAGCTGATCGCGGCCCGTGTGCTCGCGCTCGTGCAGGCCGGCGTCGCTCCGGACCAGATCGCCGTCGTGCAGCGCTCGCTGCGCCTGTCGGCGGGCCTGCTGGAACGGGTGCTGGCCGAGTACGGGGTGGCGGCGGCATGGGGAGGAGAGTCGCGGTTTGGGCACACCCCACTCGGTCACGCGATCCGTGGCGCCGCCCGCTGCGCGTGGCTGCCCTTCGGCCGGGCCTCGGCCGTCGACCTGTTGGCCTACCTGCGCGCACCCGGCCGGATGGCCGAGCCCGAACCGGTGGACCGGGTCGAGCTGGCGCTCGCGCAGCACGGCGAGCGGAGCGCCGAGGCCGCCCGCCGTCGGCTCGGCGCCCCCCTTCCCGAGCTCGATGCGCTGGCGACGGCCCCCGATCCGGGCGCTGCGCTGCTCACCCTCGCCCGCGACCTGATGGCCGCCCCGCACCATGGGCGGGCGCCCGCGCTAGACGCTGCGGAGTCGCTCGACGCGCGAGCGCTGGTCGCCCTCGCGCGCCTGCTAGCCGATCTGGCTGCGCTGGAGGTGACGCGGTCAGGCCCGGAACTGCTCGAGCTGCTCGACGAGCTGACCGTGCCCGGAGTCCCGGCGCGCACGGGCGCGGTGACGCTCGCCGAGCCGATGGAGATCCGGGCACGGCGCTTCCGGGTCGTGTTCGTGGGTGGGCTGCAGGAGGGAACGTTCCCGCTGCCGGCTCGCGGCGAGCCGTTCCTGTCCGAGCGTGACCGTCGCGAGCTGGCGGCGAGCACCGGGTTGCGGTTGCCGCTGTCCGGGGGCACCCTGGATCACGAGCGCTATCTGCTCTACGCCGCGGTCTCGCGCGCGACCGAGCAGGTTGTGCTCAGCTACTGCAGCTCTGATGAGGAGGGCAACCTCGCGCTGCCGTCGCCGTTTTTGGCCGACCTGCGCGAGCTGCTCGGCGAGGCGTGGTTCGCGCGCCGCGCCCGGCGCCTGCTCGCCGACGTGGTGTGGCCGGCCGCCGGCGCTCCCACCGAGCGCGAGCGCCGGCGTGCCGAGGCGGCGGCTCTTGCACCGGCCGCCGGCGAGCCCCCCGATGTGCAGAGGCGACTCGGGGCCGGCGCGTTGTCCCGTCTGCGTCACACCGAGATCGTCTCCGCGGGCGCGCTGGAGGCCTACGGCGACTGCCCGGTCAAATGGCTCGTCGAGCGTGAGCTCGACCCCACGGCATTGGAGCCCGAGCCCGAGCCGATCACCCGCGGAAACCTCATCCATGCCGTCCTCGAGGCACTGTTGGGCGAGCTCGACGGCCCGCTGGACGTCGCCTCCCTGGCCGACGCCGAGGCCGCACTGGACCGGCACGTGCGGGATTTTGCAGCCGGCCCCGGAGCCGGCCTGGGCTCCGGTCAGCCCGAGGTCGTGCGCGCCGGGCTGCTGCGTGGGATCCGGGCCGACCTGCTGCGCTACCTGCGCCACGAGGCCACTCGGGGGGCCGGATGGCGGCGACACGGTCTGGAACTGCGCTTCGGGTTCGACGCCGAGCGCGACGGCGGTTCGCTGCCTGCGCTGGCCCTTGGCGGGGTCCGTGTGCGCGGGATGATTGACCGCATCGACGTGGACGGCGCCGGCCACGCCCTGATCACCGATTACAAGAGCGGCGCCGCCCGGTCCGAGCAGCCCGCGGCCCGCTGGAGTGCCGACCGTCGTCTGCAGGTCGCCCTGTACCTGCTCGTCGTGCGCGAGCTGACCGCGCTTGACCCGGTCGCCGGCTTTTATCAGCCGTTGCGGGGCGATGACCTGCGCGCCCGTGGCATGTTCGTAGACGGCACCGAGCTGGGGACCGCGGCCCATCCGCGAGACCGCCGTTCGGCTCAGGCGTTCACCGATGAACTTGACGATGCCGCGCAGCGGGCAACCGCGCTCGCGGGCGCGCTGCGGGCCGGGCTGATCACGCCGTGTCCGCAGAACTGCTCGCGCGACGGGTGCGCTCACCCGGGGATCTGCCGCAGCCAATGACCGCCCCGACCGCCTGGACCTCTGAACAGCGCACGGCGATCGAACGCCGCACGGGAGCGCTGCTGGTGGATGCCGCGGCCGGGAGCGGGAAGACCTCGGTCCTGGTCGAGCGGTTCGTCGCCGATGTGCTGGACGGGATCGACGTCGGCGCGATCCTGGCCATCACCTTCACCGAGAAGGCGGCGGCCGAGCTGCGCGACCGGATCAGGTCCCGGCTGCGCGAGTGTGGCGCGCTGGGAGCGGCGCGGGCCACCGAGGGCGCGTGGATCTCGACCATCCACGGCTTCTGTGCCCGGATGCTGCGGGCCGGGGCGCTGGCAGCCGGTCTGGACCCGGCGTTCGCGGTGCTCGACTCCGATCAGTCCGAGCCGCTGGCTGACGCCGCGTTCGAGGCCGCGCTGCAGGAGCTCGGCCGATCGGACCCCGGGACGGTCGCCCTGGTTGCGGACTACGGCGCCGGCTCGCTGCGCAGCGCGATCCGCAGCATCCACGCCCAGCTGCGCTCGCGCGGCCAGCGCCATCCCCGTCTGCCGGCGGCGCCGACCCCGCCGGGACCGGAGACCGGCGTCGCGCTGCGCGCTGTCGCCTTGGCCCTCGCCGCCGAGCTCGGGGCGATCGACGATCCCGGCGCGCGGGTGATCGAGGCGCTCGCCCGTGTGGAGCGCTGCCTCACGGTGGCAGGCGTGCCGGATGAGGATCCGTGGGCCGCCGAGCTCGACGCGCTGAGGCTGCCCAGCAACGGTCCCACGCTGTCCACGGACGCCTGCGCGGCCTACCGGGAGGCGCTCAGCGCCCACCGGGCCGACTGCGCAACCCGGGCGGCGATCCCCGTGCGGGCACTCCTGGACGCCCTCCTGGGGGGCTTCGGCGAGCGCTACGAACAGGCCAAGCGGGAGGTCTCGGGCGTGGACTTCGCCGACCTCGAGCTGCTGGGCCGCGACCTGCTGCGCGACCACGCGCAGCTGCGCGGCCAGTACGCCGAGCGCTTCGAGCGGATCATGGTCGATGAGCTCCAGGACACCAACCGCGTGCAGCTCGAGCTGATCGAGTCGATCGCGCGCGACAACCTGTTCACCGTCGGCGATGCCCAGCAATCCATCTACCGCTTCCGCCACGCCGAGGTCAGCCTGTTCGAGGAGCGCGGCGCGCGTCTGGCCCAGAGTGGCCGCCGGGCGACCCTGGCCACCAACTTCCGCTCGCGCCCGGAGATCCTCACCGCGCTCAACACCGTCTTCGCCGGCGAGTTGGGTGAGCGCTTCCGGGCCCTGACCGCGGGCCGCCCCGCCAATGGCGCCGCGCCGGTGCGCTCGACCGACCCCCGCGTCGAGCTGCTGCTCGTCGACAAGGGGGCTGATTGGGAGCTCGAGGGGCTGGCGGCCCCCTGGCGTCTGGCCGAGGCCGAGGCCCTGGCGGCTCGAATCGGGCAGCTCGTGACCGCCGGCACCCGGCCCGGGGACATCGTCGTTCTGATGCGGGCGACGACCGACATGCGCGCCTACGAGCGGGCCCTGGAGCGCCACGGCCTGCCCACCTACGTGATCGGCGGGCGCGGCTACTGGTCCCATCCCCAGGTGCTCGACCTGGTCGCCTATCTGCGGGTGCTCGCCAACCCCCGCGATGAGGAGGCGCTGCACACGGTGCTCGCCTCGCCGCTGGTCGGGGCCTCGACGGATGCGCTGGTGACCCTCGCGGGGGCCGCTCGCGAGCGGGGCAGCGACGCGTGGGCGGTCTTGCGGGCGAGCGCGGGTGTGATCGATGGCCTGTCGGGCGCCGATCGCGACGCCCTGGGTGCCGCCGCGGGGTGGATCCCCGGCGAGCGCGTCCGCGCTCAGCGGGGCGGCATCGACACGCTGGTCGACCGCGCGCTCGTCCAGACCGGATATGACCTGGCGATGCTGGCGATGCCGGGCGGGCCGCGCCGGCTGGCCAACGTCCGCAAGCTGATGCGCCTCGGCCGCGAGCACGAGGCCGAACATGGCCCTGATCTGCGCGGCTTTACACGGATCGCCGCCGAGCGCGCGGCGGGCCGGGCGGGGAGCTCGCGTGAAGCCGAGGCGCCGATCGAGGGCGACGGTCTGGACGCCGTGCGGATGATGACGATCCACCGGGCCAAGGGGCTGGAGTTCGGGGTCGTATGCGTCGCGGACCTCGGCCGCTCGGTGCGGCCGCCGTTCGCGCTGGTGCGCGTCTCGGCGGACGGCCGTCTCGGGCTGCGGCTGAGCCGGTCCGGTACTCCGGGCCGGGTGCCCGCGCTGGACTTCGACGAGCTCGGCCGCGAGGAGCGCGAAGCCGAGGAGGCTGAGGAGCGGCGGCTGTTCTACGTCGCGATGACCCGGGCCCGCGAGCGCCTGGTGCTCAGCGGCGCGACCCGCTTCGAGGGCTGGGCGGGCAGCGGCTCCACGGGCGGCGGCTCGGTGGCATGGATCGCCCCCGCCTTCGTCCCCGAGCTCGGCGCGCGGATCGCCGAGGGCGGGGGGGACGTGGCGGTCGGAGACGCCGTCGTCCGGCTGACCCTGGCCGAGAAGCCGCAGGCCCCACCCCGGCCGCAGCTGATCCCCGCCGGCCCGGAATCGTCCGCCGGCCCTGAGTTGCCCGCCGCCCCGGGATCGGCCGCCGCC
>JALYZB010000352.1 GCA_030945945.1 Actinomycetota bacterium
CGGGCCGTATGCCTGGCGCTTTCGTCCAAGCAAGCAAGGGGAACTTTCATGTCACGCTCTTTATGGGCGGCCGCGGGAGTGAGTGTGTTGACTTTCGCGCTGACGCCAGTAGCGGCGCTCGCCGCGGACCCAGGCAGCTCAGCTGCTCGGTCTGCCGGTGCGCACGCCAGACAAAATATTGATCATCGGGGGCTCCGGCCTGCGGTCCGGCGCTCGCGGCACTTGGCTGCGCGTGCCGTCGCCCAGCGTCCAGTCGCTGGGTTCTTGGCTCCGGGCAGCGGCTATCAGCAGGCTGCCAGCTCGGTTCGGGTGCTGCAGCGTCGGCTTGCTAAGGCGGGGTACTTGCCTGGCCCGGCCGATGGACGTTTTGGCCCGCGCACCGAGCAAGCGGTTTTGCACTTTCAGGCCGCTCGCGGCCTGCTGGTCGACGGGGTCGCTGGGCCGCAGACCCTGACCGTGTTGAGCAGGCCCACGCTTGTCTTGTACCGAGGCGCTGGCTTTAGCGGTGTTGATGGTTCAGCGCCGGTTCGGGCGCTGCAGCGTCGGCTTGCTAAGGCGGGGTACTCGCCTGGCCCGGCCGATGGACGTTTTGGCCTCCGCACCGAACAAGCGGTTTTGCACTTTCAGGCCGCTCGCGGCCTGCTGGTCGACGGGGTCGCTGGGCCGCAGACCCTGACCGCGTTGAGCAGGCCCATGCTTGTCCTGTACCGTGGCGCTGGCTCTAATGGTGTTGATGGCTCAGCGCCGGTTCGGGCGCTGCAGCGTCGGCTGGTTAAGGCGGGGTACTCGCCTGGCCCGGCTGATGGACGCTTTGGCCCCCGCACTGAACAAGCGGTTTTGCACTTCCAGGCCGCTCGCGGCCTGCTGGTCGACGGGGTCGCTGGGGCGCAGACGCTCAGAACGCTGACTATCCAGGCCCGCCGGCAGCATCACGGGTCCGGGCTGCACGCTGCGCGCAAGCTGCGTGCCACGACCAAGCGTAACGGCACTCCCGCGCGCCGTCGCTCGGGGAGCACGGCGACACGCGTTCGGCGCAGGGGCCGCTCAACGAGCTCGTTGTCGGTCGGCTGGCTGGTGTTGATCGGCGTGCTCGGGCTGCTCGGGCTGCTGTCCGGAGCGCGGCGATCTCGTCGGCGCCGGAGTATCCCGACCGCAACCGTCTTTGACGAGACGGGCGCGCGCACCCAAGCCGAGCAGTCAGGCGATGCCGAAGGTGCCTTTAGCCTCGGCGTGCGGCTTGAGCAGCAGGGCGACCGGGATGGTGCCCTGGCGGCGTATGAGCGAGCTGACCAGTTGGGCCACTCGGCCGCCGCCTGCAACCTCGGCGTGCTTCTCGAGGAGCAGGGCAGACTGCCCGCCGCCGAAGCCGCCTACCAGCGAGCCCAACAACATGGCGATGGCACCGGCGCCTTTAACCTCGGCGTGCTACTCGAGCAAAGGGGCTTTGCCGAGGGCGCGACCCGCGCCTACCGCAAGGCCGACAAGCTCGGCCACCTGGGGGCAGCCTGCAATCTCGGCGTGCTGCTTGAAACGCAGGGTGATTTCGCCGGCGCCGAAGCGGCGTACAGGCGCGCCGACAAGAACGGAGATGCCAACGGCACGTTTAACCTGGGCGCTGTGCTCGGGCGCCAGGGCGACGTCGGAGGTGCCCTGGCGGCCTTCGGACGAGCCGAGCAGGTGGGAGGCCCCGAAGTATGCGAGGTCGCTCGCAGTGCAGCTCACGAGCTGCGCGTCGCCGTCGGCAGTCTCGCCGGCCGCCAGAACGGGGGTGATCAAGATGGCGCCTAGACCTGACCTGGTGCGATGCTCGAGCACGATCGCGGGCTCAGAGCAGGCTGCCGAGCCCGCCGAGCCGCTGCGTCTGGTGCTGCTCGGTGGGTTTCGTGTGGAGGGAGCCGACAATGGAGAGCCGGTCGGGGGGTGGCAGCGGCGGACCGCAAAGTCGCTGACGAAGTTGCTCGGCGCCTGCCCCGAGCACGCGCTGCATCGCGAGCAGATCCTCGATCTCCTATGGCCGGGCGTTGACCCCGAGTCAGCCCTGAACAGCTTCGGGAAGGCTCTGCACGCGGCACGCCGCGCGTTTGAGCCGGGGCTAATGCCCAGGCAGAGCTCGGCGTATCTGCGGCTCACCGACTCGATGCTCGCGCTCGACGCCAGGTACGTGACGATCGACACCGATCGCTTCGAGCAGCTGGCCGAGAGCGCGTTGTGCAGCCGAGAGATCCATGCCTACGAGGCGGCGCTCTCGGTCTATGGCGGTGACCTGCTGCCGGAGGATCGTTTTGCCGATTGGTGCGCTGACCGTCGCACCTACCTGGCTGATCTCCGTGCCCGGCTCCAGCTCGGCCTCGCCGACGCGCTCGAGGAGCGCGGTGCCTATAGCGAGTCGGCAAACCACCTGCGGGCCGTGCTGCGGCAGGATCCGACGCGCGAGGAGGTCCACCGGCGCCTGATCCGTCTATACGCGGAGATGGGAACGCCCGATCAGTCGGTGCGCCAGTTCCAGCTCTGCCGGGAGGCGTTGCGGCGTGAGCTCGATCTGACCCCGCGCCAGGAAACGGTCGCCTTATACCAGGACGTTCTGGCGAGCCGGGTCCAGGTGCGCAACTCGCTCCGTGAACACGATCGTTCATCGGCGGGCTCGCATCGGCCGCCGATCGGCCAACCCACTCCACGCGGACCGTTCGTGGGCCGCAAGCTGTTCCTTGTCCAGCTGTCTGAGCAGCTCTTCCGGGGCAGTGAAGGCAAAGCCGGCATGGCGCTCATCAGCGGTGAGGCTGGAGTGGGCAAGACGCGGCTGTTAGAGGAGTTTGCGATCCGGGCCGCCAGACAGGGAGCCGCTGTCCTGTGGGGCGGAAGCGGAGCGCACGCAAGCCAGTTCGCCTACGGTCCGTTCGCGGTCGCGCTCGAGCGATTCGCGGCCAGTCGCTCGCAGATCGAACGCAACGCCCTGGCCGAGGGACATCCGGCGCTGGTCCCCTTCCTGCCGTCACTCGGGACCCAGCCCCAGCTGCCGCCGCCGGCTGACGATCCACGAGAGGATCATCCCGAGCTCGTCCTCGCCGTCGTGCGACTTCTGACTGATCTGGCGCGGCGCCAACCCGTCGTTCTCGTTCTCGGTGATCTCCACGACGTCGACGCCTTCAGCCTCGATCTGCTCCTCTACATCGCCCATCTGGCGGTCGGGCGGCGTTGGTTGACGCTCGCCGCCGTTCGTGAGGAGGACGTGGAGCCCAGAACCGGGCTTCACAAGCTGATCGACGCGGCAACTCGAGAGCGCCTGTGCGTCAGGCTTGACCTGCACAGCCTCTCACGACAAGAGTCCGCCGAGTTGGTGCGAAAGACGCTTTCGCCCACCGCGGTCAGTGATCAGGTGGTGGAGCGGATCTATAACAGCTCCCGGGGAAACCCGTTCTTCACCGAGGAGCTCGTCCGCGAGCTGCAGCAGTCCGGTGAGCTCGAGCTGGCCAGCGGAAATCGGCGTCGAGCCGCGAGCGCGCTGGCGCACGCGCCCGAGCGCGTGCGCGCCCTGATGACAGCTCGGATGGCCCGCATGGGCGACGCCGAGCGCCGGATCCTTGGTCTGGCGGCCGCGGCCAACGCGACCGAGATCCCCTTAGAGAAGCTTCGCGCTGGAGCGGGCGCTCTCCAGCCACCGATCCCTGAAGAAGCCCTGTTCGACGCGCTCGATCACGCGCTGCAGACGCGCCTACTGGAACAGCGTGCGACCGGCTACGCGTTTCGGTA
>JALYZB010000361.1 GCA_030945945.1 Actinomycetota bacterium
CCCTCACCTCGGTCGGGCTGCTCGGCCGCGCTGACCCGCGCCCGGCTGGTGACGATCGTGGGGTTGATCGCCTCCGGGGCTGCCGGCCTTCGCGCGCGCGGGGCATCCGGCCCGAGGTCGCCGCGTCGGTCCGGGCATCCTCGACGGGCGCGATCCTGGGTGATGGTGCGCTGGGCCATCCCGTGACCGGGTCGAGCGCCGGCCGCCGGCCCCGTCGCTGCACAGTTCGTGTGCACCGACACGATGCCCTGGACGGGAACGGTCCGCCTGCAGGCGCTCGGCGGCTGATCGCTCTCTCAGCCTCTTAGCGCGTCCTTAAGCCGAAGCGCCTGCACACAACCTAGACTCCGCGCCCGTGGAGACCGTCCCCGAGCGTCTCGAGCCGGTCGCGGGCCCGCTGGAGCCACCGCCCGTCGGCGCGGTGGTCATCGAGCCGGTGCCGGCCGGCGCGAGCGTGATCACCGAGCCGTCCCCGAGCGGCGAACTCGTCATCACGCGCGCGCGGCCGCGGCGCCGGTCCCGGTTCGCCATCTCGACCTCCCGGGATCTGCTCTTCGTGCTCGGCATCTACCTGGCCAGCCGCTGCCTGCTCCTGCTCGCGGCCTACCTCCAGGCGTCCTTCGGCCACCACGACTTCCTGCACGAAATCTCCAACTGGGACGGTCTCTGGTACCGCGAGGTCGCCAACCAGGGCTACCCCAGTCACCCCTCCGACGCGCAGACGACGCTGGGATTCTTTCCGTTGTTCCCGCTCGCGATCTACCTCGTCGAACCGATCTTCAAGGTCACCGGCCAGGACGCGATCTGGGCCGCGAGCGTGTCCGGCATGCTGATCGCGGTGATCGGTGGGGCGATCGCCTGCATCTACGTCTACCGGCTCGCCGAGGGGTGGTGGGACCGCTTCACCGCGCGGCGCGCGACGATCCTGTTCATCCTCTTCCCCGGATCGGTCGTCTTCTCGATGGTCTACTCCGAGGGCCTGCTGATGCCGCTGGCGGCCGCGTGCATCTTCCACCTGGAACGCAAGCGGTGGCTGCGCGCGGGCGTCCTCGCGGGCTTCGCCACGGCGGCGCAGCCGGTCGCCGTCGTGCTGATTCCCGTCTGCGCGATTTCGGCACTGCTGGAATGGCGCCGCCGAGGGTGGCGGGTGTCGGCCCTGCGCCGAGTGATCGTCGCCCCGCTGCTCTCCGGCCTGGGACTGGCGTGCTTCGCGCTCTTCCTGTGGCTGTGGACCGGCTCGCCGCTGGCCAACTACCGGGCCCAGCACCATGGCTGGAGCGAGAAGACCGACGCCCTGGCGCTCGTGCACCTGACGACCCGCCTGGCCGGCGAGATCTCGTTCGCGCATTTTAACCAGCCGACGATCAACCTCAACCTCGTCGTCGGCCTGATCGGCGCCGTCCTGCTCGGCGGGATGCTGATCCTCGTCGTGCTCCAGCGCCGGCGGATCTCGCCCGAGGCGCTGGCGTGGACGGCCGGGGTGAGCTTCCTCGCGCTCACCTCGGAGTTTGTCCCGCCCAACCCGCGCCTGCTGATCACCGCCTTCCCAGCGATCATGGTGCTCGGCCGTTACGCGCGCGGGCGGTTCTGGACCGTGCTGCTGTGGAGCAACGTGCTGTTGCTGGCGGGGCTGAGCATGCTCACCTTCTGGGGTACGACGCTCCGGCCGTAGTGTCACGAATCGAAGCCCAGCGCTCAGCGCAGCGGACCGGGCAACAGCTGGATGTGAATCGCCGCCGCGTAGCCGAGCTGCTCGACGGGAGCGTGACCGAAGGCCGCCTCCAGACGGCGGCGCAGAGCCAGGAAGCGCGTCCGGTGATCGACGGACTCGGCAGGGCCGTTGCGCTGGCCCTCGTGACTGGAGACCAACCACAGCCGGTGGCAGCCGGGGGCGCGACGCGCGATCTGGGCCGAGGAGAGCGTGTAATAGCGCTCGACGAAGATCTGCGTGGAGTCCCACGGCGCGATCGGCAGGATCTCGCGCGGCCCGTAGCCGGGTGTGCTCGTGCGCGAGAAGAAATATTGGAAGGCCATCCGGCCGTCCAGGGGATAGAAGGCGATGCAATCTCCGGGACGGCTGCGCTGAAGTACCGTCGCACTCGCCTGCTGCCAGGGCTCGGGAGAGACGCCATAGGTGGGTACCACCTGTGCGCCCCTGAGCACGACGAGGGCGACGAACAGCATCAGTCCCAGCCGCCGTGGCATCCTCGGGGCGGCGAGTGCGGCGCCGAGCAGCAGCGCCACCGCCGGCACGGACATGAGCAGATTGCGCGGCAGGAACATCGGCTGGGCGACCAGCGAGTAGAGAAACGAGAGCACTGACGGCACCGCCAGCCAGGCGACCGTGGCTCCGCGTGCCCACACGCGTTCACCGCGGCGGGCGGCACGCCAGACCCAGATCGCGGTGACGAGCACCGCGAGCACGCTGAGCACGGTCAGGACGGTGGTCAAAGGGGTGTGGTGAAAGCTCGGCTGCAGACCGGCCGAGGTGAGCGACTCGAGCACCTGCTTCTCGATCTCCTGGCTGGGCCGGGGCACCCAGAACAGCTGGCCGGCGCCGCGTCGGACCGCGAGCACGATCAGCGGAGCGCACAGCACCGCGTAGGCCCCGAGCGCAGTGGCGAACGACAGCAGCCGCGCACGACGCCGGCGTGGGAGCAGCGCGACGAGCTGCGCGGGCACGATCAGCACGGCTACGAAGCTGGCGTAGGTGGCCAGCGTCATGCTCAACACGTAGACCGCCCAGCGGCGGCGATCGGGATGCAAGCCGGTGCGCTCGGGTCCGGGCGGGGGGTCCACGAGTGAGAGAAGGGCGAGGTAGGCCGCGCAGACGAACCCCACCATGAGCGCGTACCCGCGTGCGTTCTGGGCCCAGAAGACGAGCGGGAGGCTGACGGCGCACAAGGTGGCCGAGAACAGCGCCGCGCGGCGCCCGAACAGACGGTCGGCGATCGCCCCGATCAGTCCCACCGTGATCACGGCGGCGAGCACGGAGGGCAGCCGGAGCACCAGTTCGCTGTTGCCGAAGGCCGCGATCAGAACGTGCAGCAGCAGGTAATAGCCCGACATGTTGCCCCCGTCGTGCGCGATCGCGGCGCCGAGCGCCGAGCCGTTCTGGGAGGCGATGGTGACCGTCGCCGCCTCGTCGAAGCCCAGGCTGCGC
>JALYZB010000393.1 GCA_030945945.1 Actinomycetota bacterium
AATCAGCTCGTCCAACTCAAACACGTCGATCCCCCCGGCATCCAACCGAGCGAAACCGTCTCTGACCCGATCGAGTAGCAGACGCAGCTGCGCCTCGTGGTAGGCGCCGATCGCCTGGCGGGCCGCGCGGCGCTCAGCCCTCTCCCCAGGATCTGGAGGCTGATCATGCCCGGCCACCACACCGCGAACCTTGCCGTACCTGCCGACCGACCGCAACAGGCCTACGGACAACAAACACGACCCGGCCGGACGATCGCATCCGCTTCTGGCCGACCTCTCGCCGCGCCATCGCAACAGCGACCAGGCGCTCGTGAGGACCCGCCGCAGCGGGCGAGTGGTTCTCGCGCATTCCGATCGTGCGGATCGCCACCGTCCAGCCGACGTCGGCGCAACTCTGCATATGCACGACGCTCGGCGGCTCGAGCGGCGGCGCGGCCCCGCTCGTGGCGAGGAGCAGGGCCGCCGCCGGTAGCGGGCAGGAGACTCGCAACGAGCGCGAACCAGGCTTACCGCTCAGGGCCGTGGCCGGCTGAGATTGCTGTGAAAGCTGGTGGCGTTTCGAAAACCGCGTCGGACTAGCCACGTCGGTCACCAGGTTCGTCTGTTCACGAGCGATTCGATCAGCGGCACGACATCCGACGCGCTCGGTAGTTCGGCGATCTCGCGCGCCGCCGCCGACGCTGTGGCCCCGAACCTTGGGTCATTTAGCACCTCGTCGAGCGCGCCATCCAGACCAGTCGGGTCACACCGGCGGCCAACCCCAGCGCGCTGGCAGGCGTCGGCCATGCGCATCTGGCTCGGCGTGCCGCGAGGCATCAGGACAACCGGAACACCGGCGGTGAGCGCTGCGAGCACCGTGCCCGCCCCAGCATGCGAGATGACGACCTTGCACGAAGCAATCAGGCTGGGGAGGGACACGAACACGCGCGGATCGACGAGACGCTCGTCTAGCCCCGCGAGCTCGCGTCGAATCTCCTCGCTGGGCGCGGTGACCACCACCCGCATGCCGCGAGACGTGCACGCCCGGACCGCCGCGATCAGTTCGAAACGGGCATCGGCGAACGTCGGGACGGTCCCGAACCCGATGTAGGCGTCAGCGTCCAACACCGGTCCTTGTCCTTCTAGGGGACGCGGCCGGATCGGCCAGACGACCGAGGTGCCCGCGACCGGTTGGTCCTGCAGCATCGGCGGGCATGGGTTGACCAGAGCATGGGCGTACAGCCCCGCCCCTGGTGGCATCGCCAGCCCGCACGACTCCCACAGCATCGAAGCATGCTCCTCGAGCTCCGCAAGGTCACTCGCCGGCCGGAGCGGGCTGCCCCAAGCGTGCGTTACCCAAGGAATACCCGCTCGTACCGCCGCGACGGGCGCGGCGTACTCACCTTCGTCATGGACAACGACATCCGGCCGCCACTCCTCCATTCGCACCAGAAGGTCCTTCAGCGTGCTCGGCGCCATCACGCGGGCCCACATCCGTGTCGCCCACGCGGTGGCAGGCTGCGTATCTGTCTCAGGCCATCGACGTCGTCTCTCCTCGACCATCTCCGCGTGGCTCATCCCCGCCGCTACGGGATCAAGCCCTGCGCCAGCGATCAGCGCGTGGCTCTGTTCGTTCGTCGCGAAACGAACCTGATGGCCGACAAGCTGCAGCGCCTGGGCCAGATCGAGCAGGGGCACAACATGGCCAATGGCTGGAACAGCGCTAACGAGCACACGCACGCCAGGGTTCTACCGGACTGCCACGTGGTTTCCAAAGCATCACCATGAACCGGCCCGCAAGCTCGTGCCGCAATCGCACCGTGGTGTTGTCCCGACGGACCTGTGTCCGATCCCGAGGAGCGCGCTGACGGCCAGCGACCCCCCTGCTTCTGGCAATCCGGGCATCTCGCGTCGTCGCGCCCTGCCTTGCGCGGATACGAGGGCGCGCGGCGAGTCGGTCGCTCCGAGCGCCGAGAGTAGACGCGAGTTTGGCGAATCGTAGGCCTGACGCCCTATCCCCCGCCCGAGACCTGCTTTGGTGCGGGCGCGGGCCGAGGTGCCCCGCGTCGTCGGCCTCGCTCAGCGAACCCGACATCCGTAGGCGACCGACTCCAGCGTCGGCGCTCGCGATCAAGTCTGGTCGCCGGCTAGGCTGATCCGTGTCACATTTACGGCCTGGGTTTGGGTCGTGGTCGGTAGACCGACGACATCCAAGCGAGATGACGGGAGAGTGCGTGATGCCCTACGCCGTGGCTTTCAACGATGTCTCGACAGTCGGTCTGGAGTCCTCGCCGGTTGCGGGCGCTCTCGCTGGTCTGCGGGCGCACGAGGCCCGCTACTTCAAGAACAAATACGACCACGTGTTCACAGTGGAGCCTGCGAGCAACGCCAAGACGACCATCGACTGGGTGCACCGGATCCTCAAGGAAGAACGCGACATCGTCATCTCCTCCCGGCCGCTCGAGGCTACGGGGTTCCAGGTCGAGAACATCCGAATCGCGTATGTGTTCTACGAGAGCGGTCTGTCGATCAACGTGATGTACACCATTGACGACTCCAAGAAGCGGGCGGTCGGGTTCAAGCTTTCCGAAGGGATCGAAGTCCCCTCCGAGCTCGCCTCGCGGTTCAAATTCGCGAGCCAGAAGTCAAAGCTGGCCGGAACCATTGGTGGTTCCTACTTTGTCTTCAAGAACGATTATTGACCGCGGAACCTCGCTTGCCCCCGCCACCGACTCAGCGGTCCCGGGACGCGAGGCCCGCCTTGCGCGGCGAGCGCGTCTGGAGCTGACCGGCCGCCAGTTGGGGAACGACCACGTCTGAGCCAGACGCCCGGCGGCGGGTCAGGGGAGCCGGCTCGGGCTGAGGCCCGTCAGCCGCAGGCACTCGCGTGCGAGGTGGGCCTGGTCGGCGTAGCCGGCGTCGAGGGCGGCTCGAGCAAGGTCGTGGCGCTCGCCGGCGAGAAACCGGCGCAGGCGAAGGACGCGTTGAAGCACCTTCGGGCCGTAGCCGACGGACGCCAGGAAGCGGCGCCTGAGCTGGCGCTCGCTAAATCCCAGATCCGCGGCCAGCGCCTCGACGCGCTCAGTCGGGTCGAGCAGACGCAGAGCCGCCACCTGAACCGCGCCGTCCGGCGGCCCGGCGAGCACCAGCCGCGCCGCCGTTGCTTCGAGCAGGCGGGGCACGGCGCGGGGATCGGCCTGGCAGTGCAACTCCTCGCGTGGGTCGAGTCCCAGTTCGGAGATTGCGATCCGGCGATCCCGAAGCTCGGACAGCGGGACTCCAAGCGCGGGTCCGCCGGCGCCTGGCAGGAACCGCACCCCGACGATCAGCTCCCCGGGCTCGGTGCGCGAATGCCACGGCCCGGTATCCGGTCCGGCGACGATGGCGCCCTTGTCCCGGCGCCAGACGATGTCCGCGCAGCCGTCCGGCAGCACCCGGACCGAGCCAGAGCCGCACCTCACCCACGAACAGGCGAGCGCCTGGCGCAGACCGGGCGGCGCCGGGAGCTCCCGGTAGGCGTGCGAGTCCGTTTCGTTCAAGACGGCATTCGCGTGGCTTGCTTTATTAACGGCCATGAAGATCGAGTTCATCGCCAGCGTCGCCGTGATCACGACCGACCCATCGACGAGCCACCGGCTCTTCGTAGACGCTATCGGCCTGCCGCTCGAAGGGCAGGACGATTACATCCACAGCGAGAACATCGCGGGCTCCAAGCACTTCGGCGTGTGGCCCCTGGACCAGGCAGCGCTGGCGTGCTTCGGAACCAGCCAGTGGCCCGCCGAGCGGACAGTCCCGCAGGCCAGCATCGAGTTCGAGGTCGCCGACGCCGACGCCGTGACAGCCGCAGGCGAAGAGCTACGAGCCGCCGGCTACGAGCTGCTGCACCCCGCCCGCCAGGAACCCTGGGGCCAGACGGTCGCGCGCATGCTCTCGAGCGAGGGGCTGATCGTCGGGATCTCCTACGCCGCCGCCCTGCACGAGTGACCAACGCCCGGGCAAGCCAAACGGTCAGGAGACGACGAGGCCGCTTACCTGCCTTGGTGCCACCGCGCACATCACGGCGAAGCTGTCGAGCGTCCCGCAATGCGCGGGAGGGGCGACTGACTGGGCCGCGACTGGCTGCGGCGTGCCGCACGTGGCGTCTTGTGAGGTGCTGTGGGTTGCGGTCAGTGGAGGGCGTGCGCGAGCGTGAGAGCCTGTTGAAGGGTGTGGGTGCCCTCGGTCCGGAGCGTCAGGGGTCCGTGTTGCCAGATCAGCACGTTGCCGACGAGTCGGATCTGGTCAGCGTGGATCTGGCCGGTTGATGGTTGGAAGATGACTTCGTGGGGGGCGCCGTAGAGGTACACGCCCGGGTCGCCGTGACGTGGAGACGCTTTGCGTGCGTGTCGGGGCCGATCAGTTTGGCGATGAATGGGATCGTGGTGCCCCGAAACTCGATGATCAGCGCCTTGCCTGCCAGCAGTGAGGTTCGTCCGCCGGGGATGTCGTGGTCGAGATAGGCTGCCGTCGCGTGGGCGGATAGTAGGGCGGTGAAGCTCGCGGCGTGACGCGCGCGGGCGAGCGGGATGCGCTGAGCTAACCCGAGCCGCGTGCCTGTGCCGGCGGGCGGTGGTGGTAGCCGTGGGACGTGCTCGATGCGCACGCCGCCGAGCCCGAGCACGCGCAGGATTGCATGGCGGGTGCCTGGCACGGCCATCGCCGTGCCCGCCAGGACCAGCGTTGCGGCGAGCATAGCCGCGAGGGTTCGGCCGGCCGGGGGGCCACGGCGAGAGCGGCGTTCTGGCAGCCGCGCGAGGACCGCCGGAACGATGTCGGGCGCTGGCGGAAGGTCGAGGCGTGTGCGGAGTGCCAGCAGTTGCTGCTCGAGCTCGTTTGTCATCCGGTCTGCTCCAGTTGCGTACGCAGCCGTCCCAGCGCGCGCGACAGCCACGATTTCACGGTCCCGCGGCGCACACCGAGCGCGATCGCGGTGTCGGTCTCTGAGAGCCCGAGCAGGTAGCGGGCGGCGATCACGAGCTGATCGTCCTCGCGAAGCGTCGCGAGCGCGGCCGCCAGCCGCGCCTGCTGCTCGGCGCTCAGCGCCTCCGCCTCTGCCGAAGGCGCAGCCCGCAGGCCGGCGGGATCGGCACTCAGCCGCAGCCCCAGTCCGGCCCGGCGGCCAGCTTCGCGCTGGCGGTTGCGAGCCTCGTTGATCGCGATCTGCACCAGCCACGGGCGAAACGGGGCCGCGGGACGGAAGCGCTCAAGCGCCAGCCACGCCTTCACGCACGCCTCCTGGGTCGCGTCCTCCGCGTCCACGGCCGAGCCGTTGATCAGGTACGCAGCCCGGAACGCAACCGCCTGGTGGCGTCCCAGCAGCTGCGCGTACGCGTGCCTATCACCGGCTGTCGCGGCTGCGATCAGGCGCTGCTCGTCGGGCTCGACCGAAGTCCTCGGGATGCGGCTCACATGCGCGGGCACACCCTCCGCGACCGAGCTTGCCGTGACCATCGCCACGCCGCCACGCTCGCCTGTCAACTGCCCGGCGCCGCGGAGGAGCTGCTGCCCGACGCGGTGGGCCCGGTCAAGCGCAAACCCGCCGGCAGTCGCCGCGATCGCCAAGCCGCCGAGCACAAACACCCACGCCGGACTACCGCGGTCGGGGCGTCCGCTTGCCGCGGGCGAAGGCCGGATCGGGGCTGGCTCGCTTGCGGGGGCCGTCGGGGCCGTCGACGCATCGTTCACCGAGCTGTCGATCAGGTCCGGATACACGTGTCCACCGGCGCGCACCGACACCTGCCACCGCTGCGACCCGGTCGCCGACGGCAGCCGGATCCAGACGACCGGGTGCATGTGTTGATCAAGCGGCGTGCCGGTAGAGCGCAGCGCGTGGCCGCCGCTCCGCGGGCGCAGCCTGACCACCGGCACCGAGCCGGCAGCCGGCGTGGGGATGAGTTCCCGCCCCCCGCCCAGCAGCGCCGCCCAGCTCTGAGTACGGGCGACACGTACAGCTGCACTCCGGCCGCCCCGCCTAACGGGACCGCCGACAGCTGCGGAACGAAGACCGCGCCCTGCTTACCGGACGCCGTCGACGGCCGGCAAAGCGCGGCAAACGCAAGCGCAAGAGCGAGACTAAGCATTCGGCTGTGTTTCATCGGACTGCCCCGATACACCGCCGGCGCTCTCCCGGTTCCCAGCCCGGGAACCGATAGGGCTTGAGCGGTGTAGCGATGGCGTGAAGCTAAGAGCCCGTGGACTGCTTGCTTGCGCGGCCGCGGGCGCCGGTACGCTCGCAGTTGCTTCCTGCGGGCAGTCCACCAACCCGTCGGCGAACCTCAGCGGTTGCGTCCCAGCGCACGAGCACGGCGTCATGGTGAGACCACATCACGTTGCCGACATGGAAACCATCTTCTGGCCGGCTGTTCGAGCCCGGCTGTCCCTTGCAGGGTGCTAGCTGGTGCGGGGTGCGATGCCGTGGAGGAAGAGGGCAGTTGCTGTCGTCGGGAGCGTCGCGTCGGGGGGCCAGGGCATCAGTCCGTCCCAGCTCTGAAGGAGAAGCATGTTGGTCAGCGCGATAAAGGTGAGGGCGAGTGCCCCGGGCGGGGCGTAAGGGGTGATCTCGCCGCGCTCGATGCCGGTATGCATGATGGCCGCTACCTTGGTGACGCAGGGTGCGGCGGCCTCCGCGATCAGCGCCTTCATCTGAGCGTCCCCGGCTAGCAGTTCGCGTGCGAAGAGCAGGGCGAGGGGTCGGCGTTGCCGTGCCCAGCGTAGGTTGCCCGCGACGAAGTCCTGGAGTCGGGCGTGGGTGGAAGCGGAGTCTGATATGGCGGTGGCGGAGTCTATGGCGAGTTGGCATGCCTCTTTGATGAGGGCACGCAGGATGTCCTCTTTGGAGGAGAAGTAGTTGTAGATCGTGCCTTTCGCTACGCCGGCGGCTTCGGACACTGAGTCGATCGCGGTCTCGTGGTAGCCGTGCTCGGCGAACGCCTGGGCTGCGGAATCCAGCAGTGCCAGGCGCGTGGCGGATCTGGTCTGCTGATTGACGCGGGGCATGGACGAGGATTATAGTGGGTGACCAGTCACCCATATTGATCGGAGGGAGAGTAATGAGTACTGAAGCGGGCAAGGTGGTCGTGAATCTGGCGACCGGTCACGAGGACGCCGATCGCGTTACGGTCGCATTCCTCGTCGCGACAGCGGCGCTGCAGCGGGGGCGACCAGTGGCGATGTTCACCACCAAGGAGGCCGTCCGACTTGGCGTGCCCGGCTACGCGCAGGCGATTGAATCCGCTGGCGCCCCTCCGGTCTCGAGGCTGTTTGACCAGTTCCGCGATCAGGGCGGCGAGCTGCTGTTGTGCCCGATTTGCTTTCAGGCCCGCGGGCTCGACGAAGACGCGATCGTCGACGGGGCCAGGCTCGCCGGGGCGACACCGCTGTGGGACTGGATCGGCGACGAGAACGCCACCGTTTTCAGCTACTAGCCAATCGGTAACACACACCTCCGACACTTCCCCCCTTTTTCACAAAACAGCAGCCCCCCGCCAGGGCCGCGAGGCCGAGGACGCACTGCTCCTTCCGGTCGGCGGGGCCGGGAAGCAGAAGTGCGCCAGTCGTGGCCGGAACGGCGACGAACCGAAAGCGACACCATCAGGCCGCTTGCGGCTGCTTGAGCGGCGAAGCGGCTGGCGCCAGCCCGTTGGCGCCCGGGACTAACCTGGGGACCCGGGGCGGCGGCCGGAGCCGCGTAGTGCTGGGATATCCTCGTCTGAACGGCGAGCAGGAGGAGTATGCGATGGACGGTGAGGGTGGGTCAGTCGTCCTCGTTGAGCCGTTCGGAGCGGGCGGAGGGCCCGACCTCATCGCGTCCGCGCTCGCCGCCCAGCTCACCCAGATCTGGGCGGTACCTGTGACGGTCGATAACCGGCCGGGGCTGGGCGCGACGGCCGCGCCGGCGTTCGTGGCCACTGCCGCTGCAGACGGCCGCACGCTGCTGATCAACACAAGCGCCCACGCGTACAGTGCGGCGCTCGTGACCGGGCTGCCGTATGACCCGCTCAATGACTTCGTTGCGGTCGCGCCCGTCACGAGCCAGCCTTATGTACTGGTCGCAACCCAGCGCTCGGGCATACGCAGCCTGGACGACCTGATCAGCGCGGCCC
>JALYZB010000433.1 GCA_030945945.1 Actinomycetota bacterium
ACCCCCACCCGCAGACCCGGGGCCAGAGCGGTCTCCAGCCGCCTCATTACGCGGTCGGCAAGATCGAACAGATCGTCCTCGTCACCGCCGGTCACCAGCGCGCAGGTCAGCGTGGTCGTCGACGCGACCAGGCCGGAGGATGCCTCCTCGCGCAGAGCGGTGGCGAGCGCCTCCTCCACCGTTGCGCTGGCGATCCGGCTGTCGTCCGGGGTCTGGACGGCGAGGGCGGCGATCCGCTCGGCGAGGCCGAACGGCTCCAGCCGGCGGGCGAGCTCGGTGCCGACCAGATCACCGTCGACGATCGCGGCCAGCACGTCGCCGGCGAGCCGGCGCTCGGTATCCCCGGCAACCCGCCCGCGCAGCAGCTCCAGTGCGACGATGATCACCGCCTGATGCAGGGTCAGCCGGTCGAAGTCCGAGAGGGGCCCCGAGTCCTTGATCGCGATCAGCCACGCCGCCGGGGTGCGCTCGCGGGACTCGCGCCCGGCCCCGCCGGCGGCCATCCCGTCCGCCGACACGGGCAGCGCCAGGGCGCGCTCGGCCAGATCGCCGGTCGGCGGCAGGAACGCACGATGCTCGCCGCGGCCGGCACGCTCGACCAGGTCGGTGCGCAGGACCCGGAGCGTCTCGGGCTCGACGGCCCGCCGGAACGCGCGCGAGACGAGCGGCTCACCGCGGGCGTCGAACACGACCACCGCCGCCCCGATCAGAGTCGAGAGCGTCGCGGCCAGAGCATCGAGCCCTCGCTCGGAGAGGACGACGCGCTCGAGCCGCTCGTGGGCGGCGATCGCCCGCCGCAGGACCGCGTACTGCTCGTTGACCAGCTTGGTGAACGCGGCCTCGGTGACGGCGATGAACGGCAGCTCGTAGCTGACCTCAAAGACGGGGAAGTCGCGTTCCGCCGCCGCCGCCAGCAGCGCTCCGGGCACCTTGGCATGGGTGAATCCCGTCCCGAAGCCCAGACCGGCGAGCCGATGGTCGGCCAGACGGGTGATGAACGCGCGCTGCGCCTCCTCGGTCTGCAGCAGCATTCCGGTGCTGAGCAGCAGCTCACCGCCCGACAGCCACGGGGTCGGGTCTTCGAGCTCGGAGATGTGCACCCATCGCACCGGGAGGTCGACCGCCGCCTGGCCGCACAGCAGGCGGACGTCGAGGCCGTTCAGGAGCTCGCGAACGGTGAGCATGCGGTTGTCGGTTGTCCCCGGTGCGCCGAACAGGTGATCAGGCGTGGTGCGCGTGCATCCGCCGGTGTGCCTCGGTGAGCACGGGCCGGAGGATCGCCTCGATCTCCGCGAACTGCTTGGGGCCCGCGATCAGCGGCGGCGAGAGCTGGATCACCGGGTCGCCACGATCGTCGGCGCGGCAGATCAGCCCCCGGCCGTACAGCTCGCCGGAGAGGAAGCCGCGCAGCAGGGTCTCTGACTCCTCGTCGGACCACTGCTCGTCGGTGTCCTGGTCCTTGACCAGCTCGATCGCGCGGAAGTACCCGGCGCCGCGCACATCGCCGACGATCGGGATGTCACGCAGTGACTCGAGCATCGCCTCGAAGTCGTCCTCGTGGTTGCGGACGTTCTCGAGGATCCCCTCGCGCTCCATCGCGTCCAGGTTGGCCAAGGCGATCGCGGCGCAGACGGGATGCCCGGCGAAGGTGAAGCCGTGGGTGAAGCTCTCGGCTCCGTGCATGAACGGCTCGGCCACCCGGTCAGAGACGATCATCGCTCCCATCGGCGCATACGCGCTGGTCAGCGCCTTGGCGGTGGTGATGATGTCGGGCTGGTAGTCGTAGCGCTGGGCCCCGAACCACTCGCCGAGCCGGCCCCACGCGCAGATGACCTCGTCGGAGATCATCAGGACGTTGTAGTGGGCGCAGATTTCGCGGACCCGCTGGAAGTAGCCCTCGGGCGGGGTGAGGCAGCCGCCGGCGTTCTGGACCGGCTCCATGATCACGGCCGCGACCGTGTCGGGACCCTCGAACTCGATCCGGGTCGCCACGGTGTCGGCGAGGTCGGCCGCCGACATGCCGTGCGGCAGGCGGAATGTATTGGTGTTGGGCACGTGGCAGCCACCGGGGGTCAGCGGCTCGAAGGGCTCGCGCAGGCTGGTGATACCGGTCGCCGAGAGGGCTCCCATGCTCGTGCCGTGATAGGCGATGTCGCGCGCGATGTGCTTGGTCTTCAGCGGATTGCCGGTCACCTTGTGGTACTGGCGGGCCAGCTTGATCGCGGACTCCACCGCCTCCGACCCGCCGCTGGTGAAGAACACGCGGTTGAGATCGCCGGGAGCCAGGCCCGCGATCCGGGCGGAGAGCTCGATCGCGCGGGGATGGGCGTAGGACCAGTTGGTGTAGAAGCCGAGCTCCTTGGCCTGGTCGGCACCGGCCTGGACGAGGTCGGCGCGCCCATGGCCGATGTTGACGCAGAACAGCCCCGACAGACCGTCGAGGTATCGGTTGCCCTTGTCGTCATAGACGTAGCAGCCCTCGCCCCGGGTGATGATCGGGATGTCCTGGTCGGCGTAGGCGCCCATCCGGGTGAAGTGCATCCACAGGTGACGGCGGCCGAGT
>JALYZB010000452.1 GCA_030945945.1 Actinomycetota bacterium
CCTCCAGACCGGCCACCCGGTCCGCGACGGCGTCGCGTGCGGTCAGCATCAGGATCGGAGTTGGCAGCCCCCGGTCGCGCAGGCGCCGGGTCACCGACAGGCCGTCCATCGCCGGCATCGCCACGTCGAGCACGATCACGTCCGGGGCCGCGCGCTCGGCGGCCAGCAGCGCGGCGCCGCCGTCGGCCGCGACGGTCACCTCATAGCCCTCTGCGTTCAGGGTGCGGGCGAGCATCCGGCGCAGCGGCGGGTCGTCATCGACGACCAGAACCCGTTCGCGCCGCTCCTCATCCACCGGCGACGTCGCGGCGGATGAAGACCAGGAACGCGGCCCCCAGCGCCGGGATCGCGTACATCGCACACACCCAGACGGCGCGGATGATCGGGGTCCAGTCGATCGGCGTGCGCAGCAGCCCCTGCCAGGCGTTGAACTGGGTGGAGAGCAGGTAGGGCTGCAGGCCGCTGAGGCCGGGGAGGATCCCGATCAGCTGAAAGAGCAGCGAGACCATCAGCGTTCCGACGACCGCGGCCGCGCTGTTGCGGGTCACCGCGGAGAGCAGGATCCCGATACAGACGATGGTCGCGATCGGAATCAGGTACACGAGCAGACTGACGTAGACCAGCTCGGTCGCCTTGGGGGCCGACACGACGGTGCCCGACAGGCTCTGCAGGGAGTGAAAGCCCGACTGAAGGCTCCCGGCCAGCACCGCCACGGTGCCCGACAGCGCGATCGCGACGATCGCATAGGCGGCCGCCGCCAGCGCCTTGCCGGCGAAGATCTGCCAGCGCTCCAGCGAGCGGGTGAGGATCGTCTTCAGGGTCCCGTTGTGGTCCTCGGAGGCGAAGATGTCCCCGGCCACGAGCGCGGTGATGAGCGGAAACAGCCAGATCGAGCCGAACAGCAGCAGCACGAGCGGGACGGCAAGTCCACTCTTGTCCAGGTAGCTGGAGAAGGCGAAGTCGCCGCCGCGCTGCTGGCTGCGATGTTGAAAGTGGATCGCCAGCACGAACAGGATGGGAACGAGGATCGAGGCGCCGAGCCCCAGGTAGGTGCGCTTCTGGTGGCGCAGCTTGAACAGCTCCCAGCGAAACACGGTGGCGGTGCCGGGCATCAGCGCGCCACCTGCGCGGGCTGGGCGACCGGCGCGCCGGCGCGCGGTGCCGTTGCGCCGTCGCTCGGGGCGCCCGGAGCCTGATGACCGTCGCCCTCGGTGAACGAGAAGAACAGGTCCTCCAGCGTGACCGTCTGGGGCGCGAGCGCGTGGATCAGCGCGCCGGCTTCGACGAGGGCCTGGGAGAGCGCGGCGACCGAGGCCTCATCGCTGACGGTGAGCACGATCCGGCCGTGCTCGTTGCGGTGCGCGTCGGTGATGCCGGGTTGGGCGCCGGCGACGGCCAGCGCGCGCTCGTCATCGGTCGTCTCCACCCGGTAGGAGGTGGCCGTCCCGCGCTTGAGTGCGGCGATCTCGCCCTCGTAGACGATCCGGCCCGAGCGCACGATCGCCACGCGGTTGCACAAATCCTCGACCTCGGCCAGCAGGTGGCTGGAGAGCACGACGGTCATCCCCTGGTCAGCGAGACGGCGGATCAGCAGGCGCATGTCGCGCATCCCGGCGGGATCCAGGCCGGTGGCGGGCTCGTCCAGCAGCAACAGCCTGGGCTCGCGCAGCAGCGCGGCGGCGATCCCCAGGCGCTGGCGCATGCCGTGCGAGTAGCCGCCGACCCGGTCCTGGGCGCGGCTGCTCAGCTCGACGGTGTCCAGCGCCTCGTCGATCCGCTCGCTCGCGCCGTGACCGTCATAGGCGGCGAGCATCTCGAGGTTGCGCCGGGCATTGAGGTAGGGGTAGAAGGTCGGCGCCTCGACGAAGCCGGCCACGCCCTCGAGCGCCTGCACGGTGTCCAGGGGATCACGGCCGAAGACCCGGACGGTCCCCTCGGTGGGCCGGATCAGCCCCAGCATCATCCGCAGCGACGTCGTCTTGCCGGCGCCGTTGGGGCCGAGATAGCCGTAGACGTCCCCGGTGTTAACGGTGATGTCGACACCGGCGACCGCGGTGAGCTCGCCGTAGCGCTTGATCAGACCGCGAACCTCCAGGGGTGCCGGACCGCCCGTGGCGATGACCCCAGGCTCGGGCGCAGAGGGCGACGGATCGGCGCCGATCGAGGTTCGTGGTCTGGTCAAGCGCTACGGTGAGCTGACCGCCGTCGCCGGCGTCGATCTGACGGTCAACGCCGGCGACGTGTACGGCTATCTCGGACCCAACGGTGCCGGCAAGACAACCTCGCTGCGGATGATGCTGGGGCTGATCCGGCCCACCGCGGGTA
>JALYZB010000455.1 GCA_030945945.1 Actinomycetota bacterium
CTGAAACGTTCCTCCACAGCCCACTCCACTCGGGCAAACATTCACAAGCCTGACTCGGCCGCGCCACCCCAGCGCGGACGTTTCAGTTCACACCGTTATCCGGGGGAAGTAGCTAGGAGAAGACGTCGCAGGTCATCCATAGGCCGGACGGCGTCGGCGCGCTTCGCACCGGACGAACCCTGCGGTCGTCGGCCACAACGGCATGCCGCTCGTCGGGGAGGCTCCAGCCGCCACTGCTCCCCACCGCGCTCGTCGTCCGCGGGTCAACGGCGCCCGCACCGAACGGATCGGTGCGCCCGGTCCCATCTCATCCCGCGCCCGTGCGGGCTAACCGCTAGCTGGTCGAGCCGCTCGCCGAAGGTCTGCGGCGGATGGCGAACAACGGGGCATCGCACTCGGGGCAGTAGCCCTCCCAGCCGGGGCGGCCGTTGGGGAGGGTGATCTCGCGGGCGTCGGAGATGGTGACTCGCTCGCCGCACACGCATCGACCCTGCGGTCCGGAATGCGGTACCTCTGGGGTCGGGTCAACCATGCAAGAAGCATATTCGGGTCCGCCGAGTATCGCTGGGCAGCGACCGCAAATCCGAGTCAGGTCCGCGCTGGGAGGGCGAGCACGGGGAGTACAGTGAAATCTCAGGGCAACTTCACCGCTCCCGCGAAGCGATCCGCGTAGAGGACCGCCGGCACCACGCCGAACGGCGACCTCCACGGACTGTTTCGTCCCTAGCGATGGGATCGCCGCTTCTCAACGAGGCCTGGTCAGGACGTCCGCGAGGATGGTTCGCAGGCGCTCAAGGAGGTCTCGGACATGCGGTCAGCGCAGATCACTGCACCCGGGTCGTTGGTGCGCAGGCTCGGCCGGTTGGCACGTGGCAACACGTACACGGTGGGCGCCAATCCGTCCGAGTGGCAGGAGTGGGCCGGCGCGGGTGGCTCTGCACCGTCGGGCAGGGGCACAGGGCCGCCCCCCGAGACTCAGCTGCCACCGGCGGCGGTGAGCGCCCCGGACCCGGATGCGGCCCGCGTCACGTCGCAGGTCAGATGATGGACGACGAGACGATCTGCGCCCTGGTCACCCGGCTGGCGCGACGGCAGCCCGCGGGCGGTGCCGTCATCGAACGCGCGGCGATTCTGGCGGCCGGTGCGGACTCCGCGGCGGTTCTGGCGTGGATCGCGGCACACGACGGCCACCCTGAGGCGCAGGACGCTCCCAGCGTCGCAGGCCGTGGCCTGCACGGTGGCCGGCTCACCAACCGTGACGCGGCCGCCACGTTGACCCCGCTGCGGTACGTGATTCCGCCCGGCGTGCTCGCCTGACGACCACTGGACCGTCACGGGATGATCGCTGGCGGTGCCCGCCGGGGACGGTCACGCGGCCGGCAGAACCCAGCCGATGATCGCCACGTACTGAACCGCGGCAGCGGCAACCACGAGGGCATGGAAGATCTCGTGGAAGCCGAAGGTACGCGGCCACGGATTCGGGCGCTGGATGATGAAGATGACTGCCCCGAAGCCAGTACAGCAGGCCGCCGGAACCGAGCAGCACGAGCGGCGCGAGCGGAAGCGAGTTGCACCAGCTGCGGGATTGCGATCACCGCCACCCAGCCGAGCGCCAGGTAGCTGCCGGCTACGACGGGCCCTGGAGCGTGAATCCATCCGATCGCGAACGCGACGCCCGCTGCGGCGCCGGCCCAGGCGATCGCGAGGATCGTCCAGGCCAATGCTCCATGGAGGGCGATGACGACGATCGGCGTGTAGCTGGCGGCGATGAACACGTAGATCGTGCTGTGATCGATCCGCTGGAGCAGTGGCTTGAAGCGTACGGGTCCGGGCCAGCCGTGATACACCGCGCTGCCGGTGAACAGGGCGACCAGGCCACCGCCATACACGGCGAGGGCGATGGTCGCCCGGCCCGCCGGAGCCAGAGTCACGACGACGGTTGCCGCGGCCACGGCCAGTACGGCGGCGACGCTGTGAGAAACGCCCCGAAGTCGCGGCACGACGATGTGTGACGGCGGTGGGGCGGTGGCCATGTCCAGTCGCCCCTTCTGCCTTCGAACCGGAGATGGGTGGTCGGATACCGGCGGAGAGCCAGGGCTCGCAGAGCGCTCGATTCAACGTACCACTTATCCGACCATTGGGTCAGGAATGGCGATTAGTGCAGCGCTAGCAAGCGGCCCAAGCCCCGCGGGCGATGGACGCTGGTAGATTCAGTAGTCTCGCGGTGGGCGTAGCTCAGCTGGTAGAGCTCCTGGTTGTGGTCCAGGCGGTCGGGGGTTCGAGTCCCCTCGCTCACCCTTAGTAGAAAGTGAGGATTAGCAGGATCTTTCCCGCTTCCCCCCCAATCGGGCCTCCGCCGTTCGGTGGCCCGTTGTACCACCTCGTTGTACCACTCGGCTGCTTTCGTGCCTCCGTCTCTCGACGGCGGCCGACCGCTCGGCGCCTCATCAGGCTGGCCAGCGTGTGGCCGTTCCGAGTTCTGGCCCGCTCTTGAATGTGGCGCGAACGGCCGCAACGACGGGGGGGAGTGATGCCGAAGCGGTCCCGGTAGACCGCGCGATGGAGACCGCCGGCTGGCGCCGGCTCCCGCTGTGGACCTCGCTGCGCTCGGTCAGGATCACGCGGCGGTTGTCTGCAACTCCAGCGTCTGACCCCGGCGCCGAGTGGCTTACCACTGCTGGATCTCACCAAGAGCAGGAGCGTGAGTGCCGCGCGGCCGAGTGGTCGACAGTTCTGCGTTTTCGTGAATCCGGAAGCCCGGGAGTCATTGGCTGAGACTTCTACATCGACCTGCCCGTTAGCAGCGACGCGCAAGCACCCCGTGCGCGGATTTGGCGAATCTCAGGTGCACGGGCCCACGCGGGCTGAGACCTCCTTATGTGTCGGCGCGGTACTACGGCCGAAAGTCCGCAGGGCGAACTGTTTTGCTTCCGCCAGGAGCATAAATCGGCCAGCAGCGCTGTCGTTCTCGTGCGTCTCGCCCGCGGAGGCACAGCGCCGAGCGCTCTTAGCTGCGATCGTCACGGGGTCCGCTCACGCCGCTCCACAGGTACTACCAGACCGTCCGACCTCTCACGATCGTCCATCACGGGATTACCGGCAACGGCGTTCCCGGCACGACCCGCCCCTCCATCACGACAGGCGGGTGACCGTGAGATCTCCCGGTTCTCCTTCATGAAGAGATCACGCGCCTGCGCGGGTT
>JALYZB010000480.1 GCA_030945945.1 Actinomycetota bacterium
AGGCAGCTCAGACGGACACTGGAGGCGCCCGGTCGCTCACACGAGCGTGAGTTCGGCCTCGCCTCGCGGCCCCGCCGTCTCGGGCTCGCCGGCGGCCTTGGTGGGAATATCGGCGTTGCGGCTGCCCGCCCGTTGAACCAGGGTGAACGCGGCCACGGCGCCGATCAGGGTGACGATCCCGCCGACGGTCAGCCCGGTGCCCAGCGCCGACACGAACGCCTGCCGGATCGCGCTGACGATCTGCGGGCTCGCGTGGCCACCGGCCGCCCCACCGCCTCCGAGCGAGTTGGCGATCGCCGCGCGGGTGGCGGCCGGGACATGGGGGAGGCTCGAGTCCAGCTGCGAGCGACCGACGGTGGCGATCAGGGCGCCCATCACGGCCACCCCGAACGTGCCGCCGACCATCCGGCTCATCGACAGCACGCCGGAGGCGACCCCGGCCTTGGAGCGGTCCACGGCGTTCATTGCCGCAGTGCTCATCGGGGACATGACCAGTCCCATGCCGACGCCCATGAGGACGAACCCGGGCAGCAGCAGCCCGTAGCCGGAGTGCACGGTCAGCCGTGACTGGATCAACAGCGCGGCGGCGACGACGAGCAGGCCGGCGGTCATTAGCGGACGGGGACCGATCCGGTCGGTCAGCCGCCCGGCGATCGGTCCCATGACGATGATCACCACGGTCGAGGGCAGGAAGCGCACACCGGCCTGAAGCGGCGAGTAGTGCAGGATGTTCTGCATGTAGAGGGCGAGGAAGAAGAACTGGGCGAGCATCGCGAAGGACACGATGAAGCCGACCACGCTTGCGCCCAGGAAGCTGCGCGAGCGAAAGAACGTGAAGTCGACCATCGGCGCCCTGACACGCCGCTCGATGACCACGAAGGCGACGAGGCCGATCACGGCGACGGCGAGCAGGGAGACTACGCGGACCGAGCCCCAGTGCCACGCGTTGCCCTCGACCAGCGCGAGCACGATCGCGGTCAGCCCGACGGTGATCGCCGCGATGCCGGCGTAATCGACGCTGCGGCTGACCGTCTCGTCCCGGGTCTCGCGAGCCGCGAACAACGTCACCGCGATCGTGACCAGGGCGATCGGCGGGTTGATGAAGAAGATCGCCCGCCAGCTGACCGACTGGGTGAGAAACCCGCCGAGCACGGGGCCGATGGCGAGGGCGATCGCGCTGACGCCCGCCCACGTGCCGATCGCCAGCCCGCGCTGCTCGGGCGGGAAGGCCTGGGTGATGATCGAAAGGGTGGCCGGCATCATGAACGCCGCGCCGATCCCCTGCAGGGCGCGGAAGGCGACGAGCATCGTGTCGTTGGCGGCGAAGCCGATCGCGGCGCTGGAGATGCCGAACGCCACCACGCCGAACAGGAACATCCGGCGGCGGCCGAAGATGTCGCCGAGGCGCCCACCGGTGACCATGAGCACGGCGAAGGTCAGCGTGTACGCGTTGACGGTCCACTCCAGGGCTGACAGGGAGGCGTGCAGGTCACGCTGGATCGAGGGCAGCGAGACGTTCACCACCGTGTTGTCGAGCATGACCATGAAGAGGGCGAAGCACATGGCTCCGAGCGTCCACCAGCGGCTGTTCTCATCGGTGATCAGCCGGTGGCGGGAATTGAGGAATCGTTGCGTCATGGCGTGTCAGTTCTGTCGGTTCGTTCGGTTCTGTCGGTTCGTTCGGGGCGGCACCCGGCGACGTCCTCGCGCTGCAGCAGCTTGGTCAGCGCTGCGCCGAGGATCTGGCGCTCGTCATCGTTCAGTGTGGTGGTGAACTGCTCGAGCCCGTTCAGCCGCGCCTCGTTGACGGTGCGGATCACCCGGCGGCCCTCAGTGGTCAGGCTGACGCGCTTCATGCGCCGGTCCTCGAGGTCCTCGTGGCGCTCGACGATGCCCCGACGGACGAGGTCATCCACGGTGCGACTGGCGGCGGGCAGGGAGAGCAGAACGCTTTCGGCGGCCTGCTTGAGGGTCAGCTCACGTCCGGCCAGATCGAGCTGATGCAGCAGCTTGAGCTGCGTCATCGAAAGCTCGAGCAGACCCATCGCCTCGAACAGGTCCGCGCTGCAGGACTTGTTCAGAAAGACGAGCAGGGCGTAGAGATCCTCCGCCAGGGCGTCGCTGGTGGCGCCGTCGGGGGCGACGGTCCGGTCGCGGGCGGCGCGACCTCGGCCACTCTGAGCAGTTGCTTGCATGCATGCAAGTATTGCACGCAAGTTCTGTTTGCGCAAGCGCAATGGTGTTTGGTGCGCCGGAATTGCGGCGATTTACGACCGGCCTGCGCGGTTGGCGGTCATTCCGTCCGATCTACGTACGCTTTGACTGCCAACCGGGGCGCGGGAGGCGCGTCGCAACCGCGACCGCCCCGGGGCGGTCACCGCCCTAGGGCTGCAGCAGCTGGCTGGAGTTGGCCCGCTCGTGCCCGATGTGAATCTGGGCCGAGCGGATCGAGGAGGCCTGCGAGAGCTGCGCGTCAGTGGCCCCGTGGGAGGCGCTGGCGATCGTGTAGTCACCGGGCTGGAAGTCCACCGCGACCTGGGTGGTCCCCTGCGGGTTGATCGGCGCGGTGCTGGCCAGCGGCTGGTTCTGTCCCGCACGCGAGATCGCGAGCGCCTCGGCCCGGCTGGCCTGGTTGGTGACGATGAATATGACCGGGCCGGCGCCGAGGGACGCCGGCGAGACCGCCACCCGGGCGTCGTTGACGTACACGGTGAGGTTGATCGGCGCGGGTGGCCGAGCAGCCGACGGGGATGTGCCACCGACGCTTCCGCAGGCGCTCACGACGACCGCGCAGGCCGCCATGATGCCGATCCTGCTGACGTGCATGCTTGGCCCTGCTCTCCTCTCCAGGATCGCCCTGGTGACTGCAACGGTCACCTTTACGGTCGATCCGCCGGAACCCTATCTGAGACGAAGGCGGGCTTCTCGTCAGGCGTCGGTGCTGCGACCGGAGAGCGACTCCCGCTCACCGTCAAGGCGCTGGAGTTCGGTCTGGAGCTCGTCCCACGATTGGTCCTCGACTCGCTCGTACTCCGCGCCGGTGAGCTCGCGAAGGCGCTCCACGTATGCACTCCAGGCCTGCCGGGCCTCGGCGTCCAACTCCTGAAGCTGTTCGAATTCGGGTGCGACGGGCATGGTCTGAGGACCTCCTTCCCTAGGGGAACTCTCTCGATGGTACCTACCGCGACGGTCGCACCGCCTGCAGTCGTCTGTGCACGCCGTCCGGTCCCCGGCGTATCACCGGGCGATGGATCTGCTCACCGCCCCGCTGGCCACGACCGAGTTTCTCGCCGTCGACACCGAGACCAACGGCCTCAGCGGGGACGGCTGCGAGCTGACCGAAATCGGTTCGGTGCTGGTCGGCGGCGGAGAGCTGCATGACCGCTGGAGCTCGCTGGTGCGCCCCAGCGTGCCGCTGCGCCGTGGCATCCAGCGCTTCACCCAGATCACCCAGGCGATGGTCGACGACGCCCCGTGGCCCGACGCCGTCCTGCCGACCCTCGCCGGTCAGCTGCAGGGGCGCGTGATGGTCGCCCACAATGCCCCCTTTGACCGCCGCGTGCTGCGCCAGGCCTTCACCCGGGTCGGCCTGGACTGGCCCGACCCCCCGGTGATCTGCACCGCCGCGCTGGCCCGGGTGCTGCTGCCTCTGCAACGCGAGCGGCGGCTGAGCGCGCTGGCCGACGCGCTCGCGATCGACGTCCGGATCGCCCACCGCGCGCTCGCCGACGCCGAGACGTGCGGTCGCATCCTGTGCGCCCTGTTTCCCCGGCTGTGCGCGAGTGCGAGCACCGTTGCCGAGGCCATCGCCACGCTG
>JALYZB010000478.1 GCA_030945945.1 Actinomycetota bacterium
GATCCGGCACAGGCCGAACTTGCGATACACGGACCGCGCGCGGCCGCAGCGGCGGCAGCGCGAATAGCCCTGGGTCTTGTACTTCGGCGTCCGCTGCTGGCGGACTCGCTGGGAAGTCTTTGCCACGGTGCTCCTTCTCAGGCCTGGGTGGTTGCTGTCTCGGCGGGCCGGCCGTCCTTGGTGAACGGCATCCCCATCGCCTCGAGCAGCGCGAACGACTCGGCGTCGCTGGCCGCGCTGGTGGTGATCGTGATGTCGAGGCCGCGGACCTGATCGATCTCGTCGTAGTCGACCTCGGGGAAGATGATCTGCTCGCGAACGCCGAGCGAGTAATTACCACGGCCGTCGAACGAGCGGGGATTGAGCCCCCGAAAGTCACGGATCCGCGGAATCGCGATCGACACCAGTCGGTCCAGGAACTCGTATGAGCGCTCGCCACGCAGGGTCACAGCGACGCCGACCGGCATCCCCTCGCGGACCTTGAACTGGGCGATTGACTTGCGCGCGCGGCGGATGTTCGGCTTCTGCCCGGTGATCGTCCCGAGCTGGCCGGCGGCGGCATCCAGGACCTTTGAGTCCTGCTTGGCGTCGCCGCAGCCCATGTTGACGGTCACCTTCTCCAAGCGTGGCGCCTGCATGATGCTCGAGTACTGGAAACGCTCCACGAGCTTGGGACGGATCTCCTCGAGGTATCTGGTTTTGAGTCGTGCTGTGGCCATGTCAGTAGTTCTCGTTCTCTGCGCTAGTCGAGCCGGGAGCCGCTGCGCTTGGCGATGCGCAGCCGCTTGCCGTCGGCGATCTCGATGCCCACACGAGTGGGTTTACCGTCCTGGGGGTCGATCAGCGCCACGTTGGAGACGTGGATCGGTCCCTCGCGCTCGATCACGCCGCCGGCCTGCTGGCCGGTGGCGGTCTGGGTCGGGCGCTGGTGACGCTTGATGATGTTAAGGCCTTCGACGTAGACCCGCTCCTTCTTGGGGTCCGTGCGCAGGACCTTGCCGGTCTTGCCGCGATCCTTGCCGCTGATCACGATCACCTCGTCGTTGGTCCGAATCCGCGCGGGCATCAGATCACCTCCGGGGCCAGCGAGACGATCTTCATGAAGTTGCGCTCGCGCAGCTCACGGGCCACGGGTCCGAAGATGCGGGTCCCGCGCGGATTGTTCTGCGCGTCGATCAGCACGGCCGCGTTCTCGTCAAAGCCGATGTAGGTGCCGTCATCGCGACCGTAGGACTTGCGGGTCCGCACGACGACCGCGGTCACCACCTCGCCCTTCTTGACCGAGCCCTGCGGGGTGGCGGTCTTGACGGTCGCGGTGATCGTGTCCCCGACGCCAGCGTATCGGCGGCGCGAGCCGCCGCGGACGCGAATCACCAAGATCTCGCGCGCACCCGTGTTATCGGCCACCCTCAGCCGGGTCTCGTTCTGGATCATTTCGCACGCTCCACGACCTGCACCAGGCGCCAGCGCTTGCTGCGCGACAGCGGCCGGCACTCGCGGACGATCACGGTGTCGCCGGACTTGGCGTCGTTGGTCTCGTCGTGCGCATGCAGAGTGTTGGAGGTCCGGACGATCTTCTTGTAACGGCGATGCCGGCGAGCGACGTCGATCCGCACGGTGATCGTCTAGTCGGCCTTATCGGAGACCACGACGCCCTGACGGACCTTCTGGGTCCCGTCCGGATGTTCGCGCGGAGCCGTCGTCGCGGGACCCTCATGGCTGGCCTTGGCCCGCGCCCTGACCCGTCCGGTCCGGCGCTCGCCCGCCTTCTTGGCCCGCGTCGCAACGCGGTCGGCATGCCGATCCTCACCACTGCGCTCAGCGCGCGTCGGAACCTTTGCCGACTTCACCGCCCGCTTCGCAGCCCGTCGCTCCTTGGGTGGCAGCACGACCTCAGGCTCCTTCGGCTCCGCAGCAACCTCGGGCTTCTCAGCCACAGGCGCGGCAGCGGGCTCCTCGGCCACAGGTGCGGCAGTGGGCTCCGGCGCTTCCGCGGCCACGGGCTTCTCGGCGCGAACAGCGTCCGGGGACGCCGCCTCCTCCGAAGCAGGGCGCGATGCCTCATCCACGGCCGGCACCTCAGCAGCGGCTCCCCCTGCTTCGGGGGAGACGGCGGCCTCGGGCGCTTCAGACGCCGGTGAAGTCTCTTCGGTTTTCTTGTTCTTCTCGTCAGCCATTGTCCTGAGCCTGTCGCAGATGGGAATCGATCTCGCGCTCACGCTGGACCGTGAGCACGCGGGCTACTTCGCGCTTGGCGCGCCGCAGCCCTGCCGTGCTGTCCAGTTCGCCGGTGGCGTGCTGGAAACGCAGCCCGAACAGGTCGCGACGTGCGGTGCGCACCTGCTCGGCCAGTTCGGTGTCGTTGAGGTCTCGCAGTTCGGTGGTGCGCATGATCAGGCGTCCTCTCGCAGCACGAACTTGGTGCGGACGGGCAGCTTGTGGGCGGCCAGGCGCATCGCCTCGCGGGCCAGGTCCTCCGGCACACCGGCCAGTTCGAACATGACCCGGCCGGGCTTGACCACGGCGACCCAGCCCTCGGGCGAGCCCTTGCCGGACCCCATCCGGGTCTCGGCCGGCTTCTTGGTGAAGGGCTTGTCGGGGTAGACGTTGATCCACACTTTGCCACCACGCTTGATCCGACGGGTCATCGCGATACGGGCGGCCTCGATCTGCCGGTTGGTGAGCCAGCCGGCATCTATCGACTTCAGGCCGTACTCGCCGAACTGGACCTTGACCTGCCCACGCGAGAGCCCGGCCCGACGGCCGCGGTGCTGCTTGCGGTGCTTGACACGTTTGGGGGAGAGCATCAGCGGCCGCCACCCTGACCACCGGCTCCGCCGCCACGAGAACCGGA
>JALYZB010000482.1 GCA_030945945.1 Actinomycetota bacterium
GCGCAAGGATGACGAATGTGACCCGAGCGGTCACGGACCCAGGAGATGCAGACCGCGTCATGTCGCCGGCCGACCCGTGGCCAGGAATGCCGCCACTGCCTCGTCTGGTGCTGAGCTGAGCGCGAGCAGAAGGCCGGCGAGCACGATCGCCACCAGGGTCAGCGCCGGCATCTGCCAGTCCCAGTCCAGCGGCGAGTGCGCGGCATAGACGACGACGCCGGCGATCGGTCCGGCGGCGAGCGCGGGGCTCCGGGTCAGAGCGCGCCGAGCCGCGAGCGTCACGCCGCCGAAGAAGACCAGCAGCAGGATCAGCCCGACCGCGCCGAGTTCGGCCATCGTCTGGAGGGGCAGCGAGTGAGCGTCCTGGGCACCGACATTGTGCGGACGCAGGCGCAGCCAGGCCACGGACCACCCCCCGGCGCCGACGCCCCGCAGCGGCTGCTGGCCAAAGGTGTTCATCGCCACTCGCCAGTAGCTGTACCGGTCGCTCTGGAGGGTTGTCAGCCGGGACGCGCCGGAGGAGAGCGGGCTCGTTGAATTCTCCTTAGCACCGGACACGATCGCCACCGCAAGGCCGACGAAGACCACCGCAAGCGCGATCCAGGCCGCCCGGCGGGGCAGCGGCAGCGCGGCCTCCGCTGCGCCGGCTACCTGGCGGTGCGCAATCACGCCACCGACTGCACCGATGACGAGCAACAAGGCCAGGACCACGAGGCCATCGCGCTCGCGGGTCGACTGGGTCCCGCTGAGGGTCGTGATCACGGAGAAGGGGGCGGCGGCGATGCCTGCGAGCACGGCCGTGGCGATCGCCAGCAGCACGGCCCGCAGCTGCTGGCGGCGCGGTGCCACGACGGTTAAGGCGACAAGCCCCGCGGCACAGGCGAACAGCGCACCGCGCGAGAACGACAGGTAGAGGCCCATCCCCAGAGGCGCGACGGCAATCGCAGCCGCGATCCGCATCCGGGGGGCGCGGCTCGCATCTCCCGCGATCCGCGCCGCGAGCACGATGCCGACCGCAGCCAGCTCTCCCATCGCGTTCCAGTATGTGAGGGGCTGCTCAAGGCGGCCCTGCGCACCCACCGAACGCTGGAAGTGCAGCAATCCGGGGAGCACCCGCTCCGAGAGCCCATAGCCGATGACGACGAGGATTCCGGTCGCCAGCACCGGCTCAGCCAGCCTCTGAGCGCTGTGAACGCTCAGCAGCGCTGTGGCCGCAAGGAGGACGCCCAGATACAGCGCCACGAGCTGGCCGGCGGCGTAGGCAAGCCCGGCGATCGGCGCCCAGATCGTCGAGAGCAACGTCCAGGCGGCGAACAGGGCAAGACCACCTACGGCGAGCACCACCGGTCGGCTGAGCGCAAACGGCCGAGGAAGGATCGCGACCGCCACGATGACCAGACCCCACCCGATCAGTCCCGCCCACTCGCGCGGGACGTCGAAGTAGCCGCCGGTGAAGAACGAGAGGACCGTCGGCCCGGCCAAGAGGACCGCTGCCGCGACAGTTACCGCTATCCGCCGGGGACCCGAGAGATTCAGCGACGCGCCGTTGTCGGCAGGATCGAGGCGGTCCGTCTCGGGGTGCACGCTAATCGGCTCCGCGACCGGGTCCGTCGAACTGGGTCGAGGCAACGACACCTGAGAGCGCGGGATCTCGGGCGGCGGCACTGGGCGCAGTGTACGGTCTGAGCCCGGTGGCGGGCCTATCGGTGAAGCTCCCGCGCGGTCCGTCGCAGAAGTCGCGTGGCCGCCAGAGGCTCGCGAACGTTGCGGCGCGGGGAGGCGCTGGCGAGTGCGGCGTCGACCTCCGCGCGCAGGCCGCTCCGGAAGTTCTCGGCGCTGAACCGCGCGGCGTTGTCCGTGCACGCCCTCTGATCGACCGCGGCATCGTCGAACTGTTCGACGGCGCGGGCCAGCTCAGCGGCTCCCCCCGACCAGAAGCACCCGGTCTCGCCGTCGCGGACCGTCTCCAGCACCCCTCCGCCGCGGCGGGCGATGACGGGACGGCCCGACGCCTGGCTCTCCACCGCGGCAATCCCGAACTCCTCGATCGCGGTGACGATCAATGCGCGCGCTCCCCGCAGGACGTCGGCCACCCCTTCGTCGCTGACGCGACCGGTCAGTGTCACCGTCGGCCCAGCGAGGCGGCGCAGACGGCGCGCGTCGGGACCGTCGCCGACGATGACCAGTGGCCGCTGGAGGGCGTTGAACGCCTTGATTGCGACGTCGATCTGCTTGTGGGGCATCAGTTCGGAGACGATCGCATAGTGCTCGCCGACCGGACCGGGCGAGAAGCGCTCGACGTTGACCGGCGGATACACCACGGACGCCTCACGTCCGAAGTAGGCCTTGATCCGCGCTTGCGTGGCGTGGGAGTTGGCGACGTAGCGGTTCGTACGCTGCGCGGCGATCCAGTCCCACTGGCGCCAGCGGCGAAAGACGCTGCGCAGAAATGCGCGCGCCAGGGGATTGCGATGGCGCGCGAGTGTCAGGTCACGATCGTTCCACGCATAGCGGAAGGGGTTGTGGCAGTAGCTGACGTGAACCGTGCGCTCATCGCACAGCACCGCATGCGCCCACGCCGACGAGCTGGACACGACGAGGTCATAACCGCTCAGGTCAAAGGATTCGATCGCGGCCGGATAGAGCGGAAGGAAGGCGCGAAAGGTGCGCGCCGAGGGCCGAAGGCGCTGCAGGAACGAGCTGCGCACGTCACGCTGGGCGAACCGGCCTTCGGTTCCCTTCTCGTTGTAGACCGCGGTGTAGATCGGGGCCTGTGGCCAGATCGCGCACAGCTCACTGAACACCCGCTCGCCACCCCGGAAATCGAGGAGGAAGTCATGAACGAGCGCCACGCGGGGTGCGTCGGCCGGGGACCAATCTCTGACCACGGCTCTAGTCTAGGTGGCGATGGCGCCCGAGAAGTGCATACCCCGTTATCACCTGCCGTCGTTTCTCTCCTGAGTCCGACCACCCCGCCGTCCATGCCCGCCATCCTCTTTGTGAGCTACTCGGGGATTTTCGGGGGGTCGGAGCGGGTGCTACTCGACTGCGTCTCCGCTGTGACCGGGACACCCGTACTCGCTTGCCCTGAGGGTCCGCTGGCCGCGCACGCACGCGCAGCAGGGGTTGCTGTGATCCAGCTTCCCGAGCGCTCGCTGGACCTCCGGGCGGGCATACGAGCGCGCGTTGGGGCGCTGACGGGGCTGGCAGCCCATACGAGGGAGCTCCGCCGGCTGGTACGCGACGTGGACCCACAACTCACCGTAGTGTGGGGCATGCGCAGCGCGCTGGCGGCACTCGGTCTGCGTAAATCGATTCCGCTTGCGGTCTCGCATCAGGACTTCCTGCCCGGCGCACTGATCGCCCGCGGCGTGCGTGCGGCCGCCGAACGCGCCGACGCGGTGTTCGTCCCGTCGACAGCTGTCGCCGCTGACCTCGACCCCGCGCATCAGCTCGGCAGCCGGCTGCATGTGGTCGCGCCGGGGGTTGATTGCGACCGGTTTGCCGGCCTTGCCACCCGGCCCAAGACGCCCGTGGTACTCGTGCTCGGCGCGCTGGCGAACTGGAAGCGAGCGGACCTCGCCCTGGAGGCCTGCGCTAGGGCGCGACGCGACCTGCCCGAGCTGGTGCTCCGGTTCGTCGGCGCCCCGGTCACCGGCGCCGATGACCTAACCGCCGC
>JALYZB010000488.1 GCA_030945945.1 Actinomycetota bacterium
GATCAGAGCCGCTCCGGCCCCGAACACGGCGATGCCCTGAAGCAGCCGCAGCGGGAAGGCGTCACTGAAGCCGCTGATCACGCTGATCAGCCCGAGGCCTATGGTCAGCGCGGCGGCCGCCGAGAGCAGGATGCGGCGGATGGTCGGCGGCTGTCCCGACACCGGCCCGCTACCTCAAGGTTCGGGCGATCACGAGACAAGGGATCTCGTTGGTGCCTTCGTCGGCGCACGCCTGGGAGACCGTGTGGAGGTCAGATAACGCCGACATGACCCTCTCGATGCTACGTCATCGCGAGCGCCGACCGGCAGTGCTGCGCTGGCTGCAGACCCGCCGGATGGCCGGCCACGTAAACTGCCCCCACAGAGGTCCCAACCGGCTCCCGATCGCCTCGGCAATGTGCGCTGGGCGATCGAACCTGTTCGGGGTCATAGGTCAATCGGGCGTGGGGACTACGCTGAGGGTGGGATGAGAGGCCTCTGGCGTAACGTGGAACTGTTCTGTCCGGTCTGCCAGAAATGGCGCCCGACGGGTGCCGGCACGACCGAAGCGAGCTTCAAGGACGCCCACGGCTCCGGGGAGGTCCAGAATCGCGTCTTCTTGACCTGCCGCGACCACGTCGTAGCCACCCGGAGTCAAGCTCGCATCGGCTCACAGTTATAGGACCAAGCCGCCATGTCTACGCCCCCTCCCAGAGGCTCGTGATGGCCGCGGACTACTCGCCGCGCGAGGTCTCTGACCTGCTGGACTCCGGCTCGGTTCAGCTGATCGACGTGCGCGAGTCCGATGAGCACGCCGCGGGTCGGATCGCCGGCTCGCGCCTAATCGAGCTCAGCGCGCTGTCTGCGCTGGCCGGCACGATTAGCCACGATCAGCCGATCGTCTTCTACTGCCGCAGTGGCGCCCGCTCGGCAATGGCCACCGAGGCCTTCGCCCAGGCCGGCTACGAGGCTCACAACATGTCCGGCGGCTTGCTCGAGTGGGCCGCAGCGGGCTTGCCGCTGGAGCCTGACGACGGCCACGTGGCGTGAGGGCGCGCGCTACCGCCCCCGGCGCCAGACGGCAAGCCGTTTGCGACCGGCGCCGACGTGACAGACTGCGACTATGGAAAGCGAGGACCACGAACGCCTGGCCGACGACCTCGATCATGAGGCTGACCGGCTCGAGCGCGAGAACAAGCGCCTCGACAAGGAGATCAACGAGGTGCGCCAGGAATGGGAAGCCAAGCGCCAGGACCCCGCGGTCCCCGGCGCTCCGCCGCCTCACACGTCCGAGGAGGACTAGCTTCTCACCGCGGGTCGTCGCGGTCGACGTTCCAGTAGCGCAGCGCGAACAGACGCTTGCCCTCGACGTCATCCTCCGGCCACTCCGACATCACGAAGCGCGTGATCGTGCGCTGGCCGCCTTCGTGGTCGCCGTAGAGCAGATCGACCTGGAGCCCAACGTCGCTGGTGGCGGCGCGGCGCACGATGTCGTAGATCGGCTCGCCCCGGTCCCGGAGGGCGCCGAGCCAGTAGCCGGTGTCCCCGGCCGGGATGTAGAGATCGATCTGCTGGCGGCGAAAGTCCTCCAGTGACGGCCGCTCGTCGGATGAATTTTGCCGGGGCTTTACGCGCCAGCCGTGGATCACCGCCAGCCCGGAGCCGCCGTTGCGCAGGGCCATGGCCAGATAGACGGCGTCGCCCCCCACGGAGATCGCCCCGCCATGACCCAGGACGCGGAGAATCTGTTGGTCGCCGAAGCGCACCCGCTCGGATGGATCGTCTTCCCGCGACGGCGTCAGCACCGGTCGCAGTCCCGCCAGCAGGGAGCGCTCGGCAACCCGCGCCGAGCGGTTGGCAGACTTGACCGAACTGAAGGTCGCCAACGCCAACACGAGCGTGCCGCCGGCGGTTGCCAGCGACGAGATCGTGACCCAGTCAGCCAGCCCGACTAGACCTTCTGGACATTGATGGCCTTGGGGCCCTTGGGCCCCGCTTCCTCCTCGTAGGACACCTTGGCGCCCTCCGCGAGGGAGCGGTATCCATCGGCCTGGATGCTCGAGTGGTGCACGAACAGGTCCCGGCTGCCATCGTCAGGCGTGATGAAGCCAAAGCCCTTCTCGTCACTGAACCACTTGACTGTTCCGGTTGGCATGGAATTTCCCCTCCGTAGCTCGAAGTGCTGCTCGCGGAGGTTCTTGCTACCCCGGCGCCTGCACCTGCTTGTTCGCCGCTGAGCCTAGTCAGACGACCCTGTGAGGCGGCACGGTAGCACGGACCCCGGTCGTGAATACCACCCCTGGAAATCGTTTACCCGCCGGACTCATTCGGGTGCCGCGACCGTCCGGCGTGGCCAGCGAACGGCACACTGTGTGGCCATGGATGACCCGATGCCGATCCGCGGACGGACCGCAATCCCGCTGCGGGAGGTGACCGTGCGCGCCTCGCGCTCCTCTGGACCGGGCGGGCAGCACGCCAACAAGACCGCGAGTCGGATCGAGGTAGCCTTCGACGTCGCCGCGTCCTCGGCTCTGACCGACGAGCAAAAGCGCCGGGTCATCTCCCGGCTCGGGCCCCGCGTGGTCGCCGTGGCCCAGGAC
>JALYZB010000500.1 GCA_030945945.1 Actinomycetota bacterium
CGTTTCGAGGTCGCCCTGAGTGAGCGCGAGGGAGGCTGCGGGCCGCGCGGCGCCGACGCGATCGAGATGCGGATCGCGGCCAACCCCGGAGGCCCGCTCGGGCCGCTGCGCGAGGTCGCCTCCGGCGGCGAGCTCTCGCGGGTGATGCTCGCCCTGCTGAGCGTCGCCCACGGCGAGCCGGCGACCGCGGCTCAGGCCGGCGCACTGCTCGTGTTCGACGAAATCGACGCTGGAATCGGCGGCCACACCGCTCGCGCGGTCGGCGAGCATCTCCGCGCGCTGGCGGCCGGGCGCCAGGTTCTGTGCATCACCCACCTGCCCCAGGTGGCTGCGCTCGCCCAGCGTCATTTCACAATCGCCAAGGACACCAGACGCAATCCCGCCACGACCACGGTGACCACGCTGGACGGCGACCAGGTCGTCGGTGAGCTGGTTCGGATGCTCGGCGCCGGTGAGCAGGACAGCGCGGCTTCCGAGCACGCCCGTGAGCTGTTGAGGGCCGCATAGTGCGGGCAAGCCGGGCCCCGACGCCCGGGTTTCCGTCGGCACCCGCGGTAGAGTGAACTTCCGTCATGACTCACGGGGAAACGCGCTTCATCTTCATCACCGGCGGGGTCGTGTCCTCGCTGGGCAAGGGCATCGCGGCCGCCTCGATCGGTCGCCTGCTGGTCGCCCGGGGCCTGTCGGTCCAGCTGCAGAAGTTCGATCCGTACATCAACGTGGATCCCGGAACGATGTCCCCGTATCAGCATGGCGAGGTGTTCGTCACCGAGGACGGTGCCGAGGCCGACCTCGACCTCGGCCACTACGAGCGCTTCACCGACGCGAACACCAGCCGGGCCTCCAACGTCACCGCCGGCGGGATCTACAACACGGTGATCCGCCGTGAGCGCCGCGGGGACTACCTCGGCGCCACCGTACAGGTCGTGCCTCACATCACCGACGAGATCAAGCAGCGCATCAAGCTGATGGCCGACTCCAGTGATGTGGATTTCGTGATCACCGAGATCGGCGGCACCGTTGGGGACATCGAGTCGCTGCCGTTCCTGGAGGCGATCCGCCAGTTCCCCGTCGACGTCGGTCGCCGGCGCTGCATGTTCATCCACCTGACGCTCGTGCCGTATATCGGGCACGCCGGCGAGCTGAAGACCAAGCCCACCCAGCACTCGGTCAACGAGCTGCGCCGCATCGGTATCGCCCCGGATATGGTCATCTGCCGTTCCGAGGCCGAGCTTTCGACCGACATTCGCAAGAAGATCGCTCTGTTCGCGAGCCTGCCGATCGAGGCGGTGGTCTCCGGCTACGACGTCGACGACATCTACAAGGTCCCACTCGGATTCAATGACCAGGGTGTGGATCGGTTCATCCTCTCCGAGCACTTCGGCTTGGACGCGGGCACGCCCGACCTGGGCGGATGGGAACAGATCACCCGTCGTGCCCGCGAGGTGCAGGGCGACGTGCGGATCGCGCTGGTCGGCAAGTACGTCCAGCTCGAGGACGCCTACCTGTCGGTGACCGAGTCCCTGCGTCATGCCGGGGTCCAGCACGGCTGCCACGTGAAGGTCGACTGGATCGACTCAGAGACCGTCGGCGAGCCGGAGATCGACCGAAAGCTCGAGACCGCCGACGGGATCCTCATTCCGGGCGGTTTTGGCGGTCGTGGCTGGGAGGGCAAGATCAATGCGGCGCGGATTGCCCGCGAGCACCAGATCCCCTACCTGGGCATCTGCCTGGGCATGCACGTCGCGGTCAGCGAGTTTGCGCGCAACGTGGCCGGGATGGAGGGTGCCAACTCGACCGAGATGGACCTTGAGACCCCCTTTCCGGTCATCGATCTGCTGCCCGAGCAGAAGGAGATCGCCGACATGGGCGGCACGATGCGGCTCGGCGCCGACCCGGTCAAGCTCCACGACGGGACCCGGATTCGCCGGCTCTACGACGAACCGGTCGTCTATGAGCGCCACCGCCATCGCTACGAGGTCAACAACCACCTGCGCAAGCGCCTGGAGGCCGCCGGGCTGGTCTGCTCGGGCACCTCACCCGACGAGCGGCTGGTCGAGGCGGTCGAGCTGCCTTCCGAGGATCATCCCTTCTTCGTGGCCTCGCAGTACCACCCCGAGTTCAAGTCGCGCCCGGAGCGTCCGGCGCCACTGTTCCGGGAGTTCGTCGGCGCGGCGCTGGAGCGCGCTGAGCGCGACGGCGGTGCCCACCGCGACGGGGATGCCGATCGCGAAGGCGACGGCGGGCGCAGTGCCGGCGGCGAGCGGGACGAGACCGTCTTGCGGCGCGCCAACCCGTAGCGGCAGTGCGGCGGACCACAGCCAGCGAGCGCGAGCGTCTGCACGCGACGTTCGCGCAGCTGTGCGCGATCCCCAGTCCCTCCGGCCACGAGCGAGCCTGCGCCGACCGGGTGATCGCCGAGCTTGCCACGATGGGCCTCGCCGTCGATGAGGACGCCAGCGGCGCTGAGACCGGCTCGGAGGCCGGCAACCTGCTGGTCCAGATTCCCGGGCGCGATCCGGCCAGCCTGCTGATCTGCGCGCACCTGGACACCGTCCCACCGGTCGCGCCGATCGAGCCGGTGCTCACCGACGGTTACTGGGAGAACGCCAACGCCGGCATCCTCGGGGCGGACAACAAGACCGCGGTCGCGGTCGCGCTTGAGCTCGCGCGACGGCTGAGCTCGGCGGCGCAGCCGTCCCGGGTCGGGGTCGAGCTGCTGTTCACGGTCTGCGAGGAGGTCTCGCTGCGGGGCTCGCGCGCGTTTGACGTCAGCCGTCTGCAGAGCGCGTTCGGGTTCGTCTTTGATCACGCCACACCGATCGGTGAGCTGGTGGTCGCGTCGCCGACCCACTACCGGATCGTGGCCGAGTTTCACGGTCGCGCCGCCCACGCCGGCGTCCGCCCCGAGGCGGGCCGCAGTGCCGTGGCCGCCGCCGCCGCGGCGATCTCGCGGCTGCGCCTCGGCCGCCTCGACGCCGAGACGACTGCCAACGTCGGATTGATTCAGGGCGGGACAGCGATCAACGTGGTCCCCGAGCGCTGCCGGATCGAAGCCGAGGTGCGCAGCTTGGTCGAGGCCAAGGCGGCCAGCGTGACCACTGAGACGATCGACCATCTTGAGGACGCCGCCAACGCCGGCGAGTGCGACCTGGACCTCACCGTCGAGCGCATGTTCCAGGGCTACCGGACGCGCGCGGACGCGCAGCAGATCGCTGTCGCGCAGCGTGCTCTGCGCGCCTGCGGCTATGAGCCGACGCCGATCGACTCCGGCGGGGCGTCGGACGCGAACTCGTTGCAGACCGCCGGTTTTGCCTGCGTGTGTCTGGCCGACGGTGTCGAGCGCAACCACGAGCCCGGTGAGCGGGTCAGCGCGGCCGCCCTCGATGATCTGTTCGAGATCGCGGTCGCGCTGGTCGACGAGGCCGCCGTCGAACTGGTCGGTGCGCCGGAGCGCGAGCCGGAGACGGCGTGAGCGGCTTTGAGCGGATCGCGGTGCAGCGCGAATGGACGGGCGCGATCGTCAGCGTCGGCCGCGAGCGCTTTCGCCACCCCGACGGGGAGGAGGTCAGCCGCGAGAAGGTCTGGCATCCGGGCGCGGTCGGGATCATCCCGATCGGCGACCGGCACGTCTGGCTGACCCGCCAGCCACGCGAGGCAGCCGGACTGACCGCCTCGTTGGAGATCCCGGCCGGCAAGCGCGACGTCGAGGGCGAGCCGCCGCTGGAGACCGCGCGCCGTGAGCTGGGGGAGGAGATCGGCAAACGGGCCGGCCATTGGGTGCAGCTCGCGGTGTTCTTCACCAGCCCTGGGTTCAGTGACGAGCGCGTCTGGCTTTACGTCGCGCGCGGTCTGGAGGACGATCCCGGCGCCAAGCCTGAGCCGGGCGAGCGGATTGAGGTCGTGCCCTGGCCGCTGGACGACCTCGCCGGGGCGATCGCCGAGTGTGCGGATTCCAAGTCCCTGATCGCCTTGCACTGGCTCGCCGCCCAGCTGGCATCCGGCCAGCTCTGAACGGGCGTCTACAACAGGCTCCCTCCGGGCGGGAGCACCCACAGCTTGGGCGCGAGGGCGAGGATGCTCTCACCGTCAAGCTCGCCGACGGTGGCGACCCCGGCCCGGTTCAGGGCGATCTCGAGCTCGCGCCACGCCAGTGCGACCGGGGCCACGCGAATCGTCGGACCGAAGCCGACGGCCGCCTTCAGCTCCCCCGCTCGAGCCCGGACCTGCTCGACCGTGAACCTCCCGAACGCCTGCTGGGTGCCGTCGATCGAGATCGGTGTGGCCAGCACCGTTTCGAGCGGCGTCACGCCGCGCTCCGCAGCCGGGCCGCGCCACCGCGGCCTGCCCGTAGGCGATCCCGCCGTCTCCGATCGGCAGTCGCTCGGGCATGAGCACGCGCAGGCCCCGGGCCCGCAGGGTCTCGCGCACCACGGTGAGCAGGATCCGGTTGGCGAACACGCCGCCGGCGAGCACGACCGTGT
>JALYZB010000508.1 GCA_030945945.1 Actinomycetota bacterium
TCGATGTCGCCCAGATCGATGTCGTCCACCGAGGCGACGCACGGACCCATCGGGGTGAAGGTGTCAAAGCTCTTGCCGAGCGTGAACTGGCGCAGCGGAGTCTCGAGCTGGGCGCGGCGGCCTGACACGTCGTGCAGCGCGCAGATTCCACCGATCGCCGACCGGGCAGTCTCGGGCGTCGCCCGGTACGTCGTCTGGCCGATGATCACCGCCAGCTCGCCCTCGTAGTCGGGCCGCGTCTCCTCGCGGGGGATGACGATCGGCTGCCCCGGTCCGATCAGCGACGAGGACCACTTGGCGAAGACAACCGGAACCGCCGGGACGTCGAGCGCTGATTCGGCGGCGTGGGAGCGGTAGTTGAGCCCGATGGCGAGGATCTTCTCGGGCACCCCCGGGTGCAACAGGGCGATCTCATCGAGGTCGTGTTGCGGGCCGCGAGCCTGCGCCAGCGTTGCCCACGTCTGCGCAGACGGGATCAGCCCTCGCGGTCCCGCCGCGCCGGCGTCCCTGACCGTCTCGCCCTCCAGGACTCCGAGGCGGGTCTCACCCGCCGGGTCGGTGAAGCGCACCGCTTTCAATTCTCTGCCTCCTGCTCGGCTCTCAGGACCTTGATTGCGTTGACTGCCCGGGCGATGCCGGCATACGGGGCGATCTGAAGGATCGCCTCCTCGATTTCCTCGAACGGGACCTCGATGGCGCGCAATGCGCGGATGTCCGCCGCCACCTGCGGGTCATTGCCGCCCTGCGCGGCCAGCACGGCGAGGATGATCAGCTCCCGCGCGCGGGCATCCAGCCCGGGACGGGTATGAACGTCGCCGAAGGCGAAGTCCACGATCCAGTCTCCCAGGACCCCCATGCGGGAGAGAAAGGCCTCCCCTCCCGGCTCGTCGCCCAACTCGGCCAGTCGCGCCAGCGCCCGCGCACGCCGTTCGTCCTCAGCCATCTCCACCCTCCTTGACCCTGTTCACCACCGCGGATATTGTATCCATTCGTGCGGGCAGACGAGGTGCCCGTCCGCGCTCACACGATGATCTCGCTGCGTCGAATCCATCACGTCTGCCTGCGGGTTAATGACCTCGAGCTCGCCGCCGACCGCTGGTCGCGGCAATTCGGGCTCAGTCGCCGGCCCGACCGTGGCGGGCGCGCCCACCTCGCGTGCGACTACGAGCCGTACAGCCTGGAGCTGGTCGCCGCCCAGAGCCCCGGTCACGACCACACCGGGTTCGAGCTCGTGCGCGGGATCACCCTGGATGACGCGGCCGAGCATCTGCGATCGCTCAATGTCGAGCATCAGCGCGAGGACATGGCCCTGACCCTGCGCGATCCCGACGGACAGGGGATCGAGCTGGTGCCCTTCCAGGCGCCGGACGACCCGCGGCCCCCGGTGGCCCGGTCGAGCTCCGTGGTGCCGGGATTTCACCCGCGCAGACTCGGCCACGTCAACTCGCTGACCGGTGACCTGCAGGCGATGGTCCGCTTCTACTGCGACGTGCTCGGCATGCGCGTGACCGACCGGCTCGGCGAGGAGGGGGTGTGGCTGCACATCAACGCCGACCACCACACGGTCGCCCTGGTCGCAAAGGGCTACGCCCACTTTCATCATCTGGCGTTCGAGCTGATCGACTGGGGTGAGTTCCGCGTCGCGCTCGATCACCTCGCCCAGCACGGCCGCTGGCTGGGCTGGGGACCCGTCCGCCACGGCCTGGGACGCAACCTGGCGGCGTACGTGCGGATCCCCGAGGAGGCGTGCTTCGTCGAGCTGTTCAGTGACATGGAGCAGCTCGAGGCCGACCACGCGCCCCGGGACTGGCCCGACGACGCCCATTCCTCCAACACCTGGGGCATCCTCCCGCCGCGCTCCTACTTCCGCTTTGATGAGGTGGCCGTCGAGTCAGAACGCCAGGGCCTGGAGGCGCTCGGGCATCCACTACCCGAAGGAGGCAGGTGATGACGCAGGTCTCGGTGAGCACGACAACGGGCGCCCGCACCGGCGAGCAGTTTCTCGACGGTCTGGGCCAGGGCGGCCGGGAGATCTGGCTACGCGGTGAGCCGATCAGCCATCCGCTCGAGCATCCCCAGCTGCGGGCGGCAGCACTCGCGATGGCCCGGGTGTTCGACATCCAGCACGAGCACCCCGGCGAGATGCTCGCCCCCTCCCCCGCTGATCCCGGGCTGACGATCAACCTCACCCATCTGGTCCCGCGTACGATCGAGGACCTGCGCCGCCGCCGGCGAGCGTTCGAGCTCGTGGCCGCCGTCTCGGGCGGAACCATGGGTCGCACCCCGGACTATCTGAACGTGACCTTCGCCTGCTTCGCCGGGCGCGCCGACGTCTGGGGACGACGCGACAATGCCCAGGGCGCTGAGAACCTCGTCGTCTATCAGGCCCACATGCGCGATCACGACCTGTCGACCACGCACGCGCTGATGAATCCCCAGGTGGATCGCAGCCAGCCCGAGGCCGACCAGGCGATGGGTCAGGTGGCCCTGCACAAGGTCGGCGAGACCGCCGATGCCATCGTGGTCCGCGGCGCACGAATGCTGGCGACACTGGCACCCTTCGCCGACGAGCTGCTGATCTACCCCGGCTCGGACATCCGGCCTCAGGATGGACGCTACGCGCTTTCCTTCGCGATCCCGATCGCCACCCCGGGACTGCGCTTCATCTGCCGCGAGAGCTATTCGCGCCAGCGTGATCGGTTCGACTACCCGCTGTCCTCGCAGTTTGACGAGATGGACGCGGTGGTCATCTTCGACGACGTCGAGATCCCCAAGCCGCGCGTGTTCCTCGACGGCGACACCGTCGGCTACAGCGAGGTGATCACCGACACCGGCTGGCGTGGGCACATCATGCACCAGGCGTTCACGCGAGCGTGGGTCAAGCTCTCCTTCGCGCTCGGACTCGGTCACGCGATCGCCAACACCACCGGCGTCGTGCGCTTCGACCACATCCAGGAGAAGCTGGGCCAGATCTGGGCGATGAGCGAGCTCGCCCGATCGGCGCTGGTCGCCGCCGAGGCGGGAGCCGAGCTGGACGAGATGGGGGTCATGTACCCCGATGACCGTCCTTTCCTGGCGCTGCGCGGCGAGATGCCGAAATGGCTGCCGCGCTGCAATGAGCTGTTGCAGCTGATCGGCGGCGGTGGCTTCATGGCCACCCCGGCGCGGGCTGACCTCGACGGACCGCTGCGCGAGCAGATCGACACCTACTTTCAGTCGGCCGGCGCCGACGCCGAGCGGCGGATTCGTCTGTTCCGCCTGGCCTGGGACTTCCTCGGGTCAGAGCTCGGAGGTCGCGGCGAGCTGTACGAGCGCTTCTATTTGTCTGACTCGTGGCGGATGACTGCGCTGGCCTACAGGATCGCCGACAAGTCGTTTCCGGAGTCGTTGGTGGAGCAGTTCCTCGACGACTGATGCCGGCATGAGTGCGACCGTTCTCATCACCGGAGGAGGCAGCGGCATCGGCGCGGCCACCGCCGCCAAACTGGCCGACGACGGCTTTGATGTGTGCGTGGCCGGGCGACGGCCGGATCGCCTGCGGGAGGTCGCGCAGGCCACCGGCGCGCACCCGGTCAGCGCCGATGTGAGCGAGCCGTCGGGGGCGCTGCGCGCCGTGCAGGGCTGCCTGGAGCGTTTCGGCCGCCTGGACGCGCTGGTGATCAGCTCGGGAACGGGCGCGGGAGGCGCGGTCCTGGACCAGACGCTCGAGCGCTGGAATCAGGTCATCACGACTAACCTCACCGGAACCTTTCTGCTCTGCCGAGCCGCGCTCGAGCACCTGATCAAGGCCCGCGGCGCGATCGTCGCCGTGGCCTCATTGGCCGGGCTGCGCGCCGACCCCGAATCGGCCGCCTACTGCTCATCCAAGGCCGGCATGATCATGCTCACGCAGTGCATCGCCGTGGACTACGGGCCGCTCGGGGTGCGCGCCAACTGCGTCTGCCCGGGGTGGATCGCCACCGAGATGGCCGACGCGGCGATGGACGAGCTGGCGCAGCGCCATCACGTCGACCGCGAGCACGCCTATGCACTGGCCGTCGCCGACGTCCCCGCCCGCCGGGCCGGACGGGCACAGGAGGCGGCGGCCGCGGTGGCGTGGCTGGTCTCGCCGGCGGCGTCATACATCAACGGAGCCGTGCTCACCGTCGACGGCGGGGCGGCGATCGTCGACGCGGGCACACTGGCGTTCTCCCCGAGCCGGCGCCCGGCCCCACCATCAGCTGCGCAAGCGAGAGGAGACTGACGTGAGCCATGACGAGCAGCCGGCCGCCGAGGCAGGCGCTGACCTGTCCCGCCGCGTAGCGGAGATGGAGCGGGCCGGCGTCCGTGTCGTGCGACTGCAGTTCGCCGATCTGCATGGCATCTGCCGCGGCAAGGACATACCGATCTCGGCCTTCGCCCACGCCGCGCGGCACGGCATCGGGTTCGTGGCCGCGACCATGACCGTGGATCTGCGCCACAACGTGGTCGCCGGCTTTGATCAGGGCTTTCCCGATCTGCTTGCCCGCCCCGACCTCGACACCCTCGTCCCCGTGCCCTGGGAGCCCGGCGTCGTGGCGTGCCTGGTCGACCTCGAGAACCCCGCCACCGGTCATCCGAGCGGCGTGGATTCCCGCGGCGCGCTGCGGCGGACCCTGCGCGGCTTCGATCAGCTGGGCGTCAGCCCGATCATCGGTCCCGAGCTCGAGTTCTACCTGTGTGAGGCCGATCCCGAGGCACCCAACGGCCACCGGCCCTACGCCCGCCAGGAGAGCCCCGTCTACACCGTCGGAAGCGTCGCGGACCCCAGGGGCACGCTCAGCCGGATGCTCGACGCCGCCGTCGATCTCGACCTGCAGGCAATCGCCGCCGCCCACGAATACGGCCGCTCTCAGTACGAGATCAACCTGCGCCACGGTCCGGCGCTGAACTCGGCCGACCGGGCCTTTCGCTACAAGGCGATGGTCAAGGAGCTGGCCGCGCGCGACGGACTGCTGGCCACCTTCATGGGCAAGCCCTTCAACGACGACGAGGGCTCGGGCTTTCACGTGCATGTCTCCTTCGAGGATGCCGGGGGCGCCAACGTCTGCGAGAACGACGGCGACGCCCACGGCCTGGGTGCACTGACGCGTCACTTCATCGCCGGCGTGCTCGAGCACGGCCCGGCGATGATGGTGTTCTTCAATCCAACCGTCAACGCCTACCGGCGGATCAGTGCCGAGGCGCTCGTGCCGACGCGAGCGTGCTGGGGTCACGACCATCGGATGACCCTGGTGCGAGTGCCCAAGGAGCGGGGTGCGGCCACCCGGCTCGAGATCCGCCTGGGCGACGGAACCGCCAACCCGTACCTGGCCTACACGGTGGCGCTGGCCGCAGGGCTGGACGGGATCCGGCGCGAGCTCGAGCCTCCCGAGCCGCTGGAGGGCATGATCTACGACCTGCCTGAGGACAAGCTTGGCAAGCCGCTGCCGATGACGTTCCAGCAGGCGCTGGACGCCCTCGAGGGCGATCAGGTGATCGCCGAGGCCGTCGGGACCGAACTTGTGGACGCGTTCGGGACGATCAAGGCGGCCGAGCTCGAGCGCTTCCGGGCCTGGGTCACCGACTGGGAGTTCGCGGAGTACTCACCCCGGCTGTAGACATGGGCGCGACGTCCCTCGGTGTCGCTGCGTCCCCGGATGGTCTTGGTGTCGTTGGCCCACGGCTCAAGAACCCTGCGCGCGGTGCAAGGCGCGGGGCATTACGCGGGCAATGCGGTCCCGGCGGGCCACCCGATCGGGCTCGGCGAGGGCGCGCCGGCTGGTAGCTGGGGCGTCGTAGGCTCCGGGTCGGTGCGCGGCCGTCGCGGACTACGGGTTCGCCGGCGGCGGCCATCGACACGGACTCGTCGAGCGGCGGAACGCCACCGTGCTCGACCGCGTGCTGGGCGGCTGAGCGCACCCGGTCTGGACGGGTGACCTGCAGCACCCCATACCAGACCGCGGAGATCGCGATGCAGGCGACGGCGATGATCACCGCCCGACTGTTGGGAAACGTCGGGAACGGATCGAGTGAGCCCTTGAACGCGAGGATCGGCGCCGCGAATCCGACCAGGACCGCGATGAACTTCCACCACAGTCCGCCCTCCTCGTGCCGGCTGCGCCAGAGCAGCCTGAGCGCGAACAGGGCGAGGAACGCGTAGATCAGCTCGACGAGATAGCTGCCGGCGGCGCTGGTGATGTTGAAAGCCTCGATCGGGTTGGGGAGCTTGACCGAGTCGCCGTAGTGGGTGACGCCGGCCCAGACCAGCAGCGCGGCGCTCCACAGGGTGATCAGCAGATTGCCGATCAGGGGCGTGTCGTGGCGCGAGGTGCGCGCGGCCGACGCGGGCAGCAGACCGTCGCGCGCGAGGGCGAAGATGATCCGCGACGCGGTGACCATGATCGCGATCGCCAGCGAGAGTGCATCGAGGATGATGACCAGGTCGATCAGCACGCTCAGCCAGCTGCCGACGTAGGTCGTGGCCAGCGTGACCATCGGGCTGGCGGCCGAGAACCACGCACCCTTGGCCAGCGCCGCCCGGCCGAAGCCGATCGTGGCCGCGTAGGTGACAAGGATGTACAGCACGGCGCTGAGCGCGACCGCGCCGACGACGGCGATCGGGATCGACCGGCGCGGATTCTCGGTCTCCTCGGCGATCGACGCCGCCGCCTCGAAGCCGATGAACAGCGTGACCGCGAACAGGATGCCGTTGAAAACCGCGTTCCACGAGGTCGTGCTCGGGCTGAAGACGGTCAGTGTGTTGCCGCCCACCCCGCCCTTGGCGATGATCACGATCGCCAGGACCAGGAACGGGAGCGCCGAGACGGTGGCGAGCAGGAGCACGCCGCGAATGGCGATTCGCACGCCGTAGTGGTTGAGCAGAAACGCGATGATCAGGCATGCCGCACCGCCCGGCCACCACGGAATCGACGTCTGCAGATGACTGGCGAAGAAGCCCTGGATCAGGAATCCGAGCGCGATGTAGACGCCGCCAGCGCCGAGGAACATGGCCCCGAGCAGGTAGACCCCGGAGGAAAAGATCCCGAACGAGTTGTGCACCGCCTGCGATAGGTACTCGAAGATCGCCCCCGCTCCGGCGAAGCGCCGCGCGTAGATCGCGATCACGTACGCCAGCCCCAGCGAACCGATCGAGCCGAGCAGAATCGACAGAGGTGTCGAGTAGCGGCGACGTTGGCCACCAGACCGCTGACCAGCCCGACCGAGAACACCGGGCCAATGGCCAGTGCCTGGCCCATCGCGTGCAGCGTGGTCAGCTTGCGCGGGCCGAGGTGAGCCGACGACGCACCCGCGCCCGCTTGCCCGTCCGCCGCTGAGCCGCCGCCAACAGCTTCACTGGCCATCTCCGTCTCCTCGCCTCGCGTCGAATCTGTAGAACAGAGGGTTTGGATACATTGCCCAGGGGCGGTTCACTTGCGTCAAGTGCGGTGCCGGTCGCGGGCGCCCGGCGCCGCTCTCCTCCGTCTGCCCTCAACCTAAAATGGATACATTACCCAGCCCGTGCTACGGTCCCGCGCATGGGTGCCAGCGCGACGGGCCTGCCCGCGGTCAACCTGCTGGACCACGACCTGTTCGCCGATCACGAACCGTGGGAGGTCTTTGATCTGCTGCAGCGCAAGGCGCCCGTCTACTTCCACCCCGAGCCGCAAGGGCGCGGCTTCTGGGTGCTGACCAAGTACGACGATGTGGCCACCGTGCTGCGCCAGCCCAAGACATTCTCATCGGAGGTGGGGGGCGCGGCCACGATTGAGGATCTACCCGAGGACGTGCTCGGCCCGCGGCGCAATTTCCTCGAGTTCGACCCGCCCAAGCACGGCCGCTACCGTCGACTGATCTCGACGAGCTTCACCCCAGGCGCGGTGGGCCGCTACGAGGAGTGGCTGCGCGGGCTGATCGGCCACCTGCTGGACCATGCGCTGGCCGCCGAGGAGTTCGACCTCGTGCATGAGCTGGCGGCGCCGATTCCGATTCGTGTGCTGGCGCATCTGCTCGGCCTGCTCGAGTCCGATCTCCCCCATCTGATCGCGCTCGGCGATCGCCTGCTGGTTGACACCGATCCCGAGTTCGTGGGCGAGCTCGCCTACCGGCCCGAGCGTGGGGAGGATCGCTACAAGCCGTTTGGCTCTCCTTGGGCCGAGGAGCTGTGCGCGATCGGCCGTGGCTATTACGCGGACCGGCGAGAGTGCCCCCGCGACGACGTGATGACCCTGCTCGCACGCGCCGAGCTCGACGGTCAGCCGCTGTCAGCCAGTGACCTGGACAACACGTTCGCGTTGCTGATCGTGGCCGGGAACGAGACCACCCGGCAGGCGATCGCGCTGGGCACCCTGGCCCTCGCCGCTCATCCCGACCAGTACGCCCGCCTGCGCGCAGACCGCTCGCTGATCGGATCGGCGACCGAGGAGCTGCTTCGCTACTCGTCGCCGGTGTGGTTCTTTCGGCGCACCGCCACCCAGCCGGTGCAGGTGCGCGACGTGCAGATCGAGGCGGGAGACAAGGTCGTGGTGTGGTTCGCGGCCGCGAACCGCGATCCTGACCACTACCCCGACCCCCACCGTCTCGACGTCGGGCGCAACCCCACCGACCAGCTCACCTTCGGACGCGGGGGCCCCCATCACTGCCTAGGTGTCCACCTGGCTCGTCTCGAGCTGCGCATCTTCCTGGAGGAGTTCGTCTCCCGCGTCGCTGAGGTGCGGCTGGCGGGCGAGCCGCAGCGGCACCGCTCAAACTTCACCAACGGGCTCAAGCGGCTACCCGTCAACGTCACGCTCGGGTAGACGCGGTGGTCCGCCAGGCGCGCGCACCCCGGCTCGTGCTGGTCCTCTCCGAGAACTGGACGATGACATCGCCGCGGGATCTGCGGGGGCTGGTGCGCATCGCCCAGGAGGCCGAGGACGCCGGGATCGACGGGGTGATGCTCTCCGAGCACATCGTGCTCGGTGCCAGCGCCGGCGCCCGCGGGCGTCCCGAGAACCCACGCGACTACGCCGCCCCCGGCAACCAGGACCCGGACATGCCGTGGCCGGACTCGATCGTGCTGATGAGCGCAATCGCCGCGGCCACCACCCGTCTGCGGATGATCGGTGCGGCGATCATCGCTCCGCTGCGCCATCCGCTCCTGCTCGCCCATCAGCTGGCCACGCTGGATCTGCTTGCCGAGGGACGGCTCGTGGTTCAGCCCACCGTCAGCTGGCATCAAGAAGAATACGCCGCCCTCGGCGTGCCGTTCAGGCAACGCGGCGAGCTGCTCGACGAGCATCTGGCGGCCTGGCAGCGGCTGTGGCGGGACGGAGCGGTGAGCTTCGAGGGCCGGTTCTACTCCTTCGCCGACGTCTACCTGGAACCCAAGCCCTGGCGTCTCGACGGGCCACGTCTGTGGTTCGGAGGCAGCACGGTCGGACCCTGGATCATCCGCCGCCTGCTCGCCCATGGCCACGGCTTTCACCCCTTCGGACAGCCCACCGAGTCCGAGATGCTCCTACTCGCCGAGCAGATGGCGGCCGCCGGACGCGACGTGTCCGAGCTCGAGATCGTCGGCGGCATCCGCGGCCGCTTCGGGTCAGCGGACGCTGTCGCTGACCTCGCCGAGGCGGCCGAAGCGATTCCGGCCCAGCTCGCGGCGGGCTATACGACGATCTGCTTCAAGCCCTCACAGTTCACCGACGACCCTGCCGAGGTGGGAGCGCTGTGCCGCCGACTGGTGTCGCTCAGCTCTCGGTGAACGACGACGTGCGCTCGCACACCGTCTTGACGTCGCAGTAGAAGTCAAACGAGTGCTGGCCACCCTCGCGTCCGATCCCCGAGTCACGCGAACCCCCGAACGGTGTCTCCAGGTCGCGCACGTAGAAGCAGTTGACCCACACCGTGCCGGCGACCACGGCAGCGCTCACCCGGTCGGCGCGGCTCGCCGAGCCCGTGTAGATCGTCGCCGCCAGGCCATACTCGGTGGCGTTGGCCAGGCGGATCGCCTCCGCTTCGTCGTTGAAGGTCTGCAGCGTCAGCACCGGTCCGAACACCTCGTGCTGGAGGATCTCGGCGTCAGCCGGAAGGTCGGTGAACAATGTCGGCGCGTAGTAAAGGCCGCCCAGCGAGTGACCGCCGAAGACGAGCCGGGCGCCGGCGGCGATCGCTCGCTCGACGTGCCCGTTGACCCGCTCGAGCGCTACCGGATGGATCAGCGGACCGTAGGTGGTGGCGGGGTCGCGAGGGTCTCCGACCGTGATCTCCTGCACCCGCGACTCAAGACGTTCCAGGAACGTGTCCAGAATCGAGCGCTGGACGAGCAACCGGGTGCCCGCCAGGCACACCTGCCCGGAGTTGTCGTATTGGTAGGCCGCGGTCGCTGCGGCGGCGTCGAGGTCGGCGTCCGCGAAGACCACGAATGGCGACTTGCCTCCCAGCTCGAAGGAGACGGGCGTCAGCTGGGCAGCCGCGTCCCCGTACACAGTCCGGGCCGTCGCCGGCGAGCCTGTGAACGCCACCCGGTCGACGTCGGGATGCCCGGTCAGGGGCGCGCCGGCCGCGGTCCCGGTGCCATGCACGATGTTGATCACCCCGGGTGGGACCCCGGCCTGCCCGGCCAGATCGCCCAGCAGCGAACAGGTGAGCGGCGCCCACTCCGGCGGTTTGAGCACCACGGTGTCGCCCGCCGCCAGCGCCGGACCGACGCGCCAGGTGGCGAGCATGAACGGCGCGTTCCACGGGGTGGAGACGGCGACCACGCCGCTGGGGTCATAGCGCACACGGTTGCGCTCGCCGCCGTGCAGGGTGCGGGCGCCCTCACCGAGGCGCTCCACCGCGTACTGCGCGAAGAAGCGGACGTTGTTGGCTGCCCGCGGCAGCACGCGCAGGCGCATCGCCTCGTGGAGCGAGCCGTTGTCTGCGCACTCGACCCGGGCGAGATCGGGCACGGCGCCGTCGATCGCATCGGCCAGTCGCGTGAGCACCTCGAGCCGGCCCGCGGGACCGAGGGCGGCCCAGCCCGGGAACGCGCTGCGCGCCGCGGCGACGGCCAGGTGGACCTCGGGCCGCCCGGCGGCCGACACCCGACCGAGCTCCCAGCCGTCCCAGTCGATCGGGCTGCGGACGGCGAAGCGCTCCGGCGATCGGACCCGGCGCCCGTCGATGTAGTGGTCCAGGGGGACACTGACCCCCTCCACCTCCGCGCGAGCCCCACCCTCCCGGCCGGTCCCGGCGCTCACGCGGCCTCCTGGCTATCGGTGACGCGCGCGCCGCGCAGGAAGCGGCGCAGCAACGCGGCCAGCTGGTCGCGCTCCTGTGGGTCCAGGCCCGACACCAACTGGGACTCTCCGGCGTTGAAGCCCGGGTACACGCCTTCGATAATCCTGCGCCCGCGCGCGGTGAGATCCACGCGCACCAATCGGCGGTCGGTTCCGTCACCGGAACGGCGCACCAGCCCGTCGCGCTGCAGCGTGTCGCACAGGCTGCTGACGCTCGGGCGCGTGCAGGACATCGAGCTCGCCAACGCCCGCGTCTCCATCGGCCCCCAGATCCAGAGGTTGAACAGCAGCGAGAAACCGCCCCAGGAGAGCCCCTGCGGCCGCAGCACGCTGCGCTCCAGTTGGGAGCGCGCGGCCTGCGCGGCGCGCCATAGGTTGGCGATCACTGCCATTGCGCCGAGGTCGAGATCGAGGTCCAGGTCGCGGACGCGCTCGAGGACGTCGAGCTCCTCGGCGACCATCGGTTCGGTCCGGGCCCTCATCGGGCGCCGACGTTAGAGTTCTCATGACCTTGTGTCAACGCGCGCTTCACGACGGACGTTAGAGTCCTCATGACATCGTGTCCCGTCCCGGCCTGATCCTGCAGCACAGCCCCGACGGGCCGCCGGCGCGCTTGGGCGCGTGGCTCACGGATCGAGGGATACCGTTCGTCCTGCACCCCATGTGGGACAGACGGGCGCCCGACCCGCGCGATCACGCCTTCGTCGCCTCACTGGGCTCTGAGCGCTCCGCTGCCGACACCGACGCCTGGGTGCCAGCAGCGATCCAGACCCTGCGTGCCGCCGTCGCCGCGGATGTCCCGGTACTCGGCCTGTGCTTCGGGGGCCAGGCGCTGTCGCTGGCCCTCGGCGGCGGCCTCGAGGTTCTGGGGACCCCGGAGATCGGCTGGCTGGCCGTAGACGGTGACGAGAAGGAGATTCCGTCCGGCCCGTGGCTGCAGTACCACTTCGATCTCATGCAGGTCCCTCCCGGCGGCCGCGAGCTCGCGCGCAGCCCGGCGGGAGTGGCGGCGTTTCGCCACGGGCGCCACCTCGGACTGCAATTTCACCCTGAGGCCGACGCGGCGATGCTCGCCGGCTGGGCGCGCACCGACCCCAAGCTGCCCGCCACCGGCATCACCCCCGAGCAGCTGGACGCGCAGAGCGCCCGGCACGCCGACGACGCGCTGCTCCAGGCGTTCGCCCTCTTTGACCACTGGCGGGAGACGTCGCTGGAGTGCTGAGCTACCCGGGGGCTCACGTTGGATCGGGCCTCAGGTCGCGGTGATATAGCCGGCCATGTAACCCGGGTGGGTCATCGCCCAGCCGTGGGCGCCGCTGTCGCACGGGATCACGCAGATCCACTCGAAGCGTCCCGCTTTGGTCGCGGTCATCGCGTAGGTGTGCAGTCCGGGATTGACGGTGATGCTCACCCCGGTGCCCGGAGCCGTGATGCTGTGCGGGCTGGAATCCTGATTGTCGATCCGCATCTGAGTCGGCTGACCGACCTTGACCGCGAAGTTGGTTCTGGAGAATGCGTCGTGCATCTTGCCGTCGGGACCCTTCTTGATCGAGCCTGCGACGCTGAGACTGATCGTCTGTGCAACCGGCGCGGTGGGGACGACAGCGACGGGCGTGGACGGCATCACCATAGCGCTCGTGTGGTTCTGACTCGCGACCACGAGGGCGAGGGTGGCGATTCCGATTGCCGTCACGATCCCGATCGCTCCGAGCACCTGGAGGAACACTCCTCCCTTGCGGTTGACCTCGGCGTCGAACTCGTCCTGATCGGTGGGCAGGTGCAGGCGCGCCGGCTCGTGAACCGCCGCCCCGTTTTCAGAGGCGGATCCAGCCTCAGGTATCAGTGTTCCGGTCATGTTGAACTCCTCTCAGTAGGTGCAGGCGGCACCGGTACCTGCTGACGCCAGGCCAACCACGGTCACCTGCCAATGCGCGGTCCGGTGTGGCACGAAGGCCTCCAACCGCGTCTCAATTCACCTTATGCCGCTGGGATGCGACGCCATCCGTAGTCCCTCCGCGCCAGCGCGGGCTTTTTACGTACGGGAACGTGGCGGAGTTCGGATTGCGGCCCGCGGCGAACGCCTACGGCTCCTGGCCGCGAGGAGTGGTCGCGTAGGAGGTGGCCTAGCTGCCCACGCCGGACCGCTGAGAGAGGCGGGTCTATCCTCACCCTGGCCTGATGAACGCGCCGCGCGATGACGATCAGACTCGCCGCCTGCTGGATGTCGGTCGGGCGTTGCTGGCTGAGCTTGATCCGCAGAAGGTCCTTGACTTGATTCTTGAGCAGGCGAGGGACATCACCGGGGCTAGATACGCGGCGCTGGGCATGCTCAACGAGCAGCGGACCGAGCTTGAACGTTTCGTGACGTCAGGGATCGATCAGGCGACCCGCCGTTCGATCGGTGATCTGCCGCGTGGTCGTGGTGTGCTTGGTGTTTTGATCAAGCAGCCCCGGCCGTTGCGTCTGGCGGATGTGGGGGCGCATCCGTCGAGTTATGGCTTTCCTGCTGGCCATCCGCCGATGCATAGCTTTCTCGGCCTACCGATCATGATCCGCGGCGAGGCGTGGGGCAATCTCTATCTTGCCGAGAAGACGGGGGGAGAGTTCACCGAGGCTGACGAGGATGCGGCTGGGATCCTGGCCGGTTGGGCGGCGACGGCGATTGAGAACGCCAGGGTCTATCAGGTCTCTGAGCGTCGTCGCCAAGAGCTCGAGCGGGCGGTGCACGGCCTCGAGGCGACGAGTGACATTGTGATTGCGATCGGTGCCGAGAGCAACCTGGATCGTGTGCTGGAGTTGATCGCTAAACGCGGACGGGCGCTGGTTGACGCGCAGAGCATGTTGATCATGCTGCGGGACGGGACTGATCTGGTCATTGCCGCGGTTGCCGGGAAGGCAACCGACATTCGCGGGCTGCGACTGCCGATCGATGAATCAACCTCGGGGCATGTTCTTCAGCAGGGACGCTCGCAACGGATCGTTGATGTTGAGTCAAGGTTACGGATCTCTCCCGCGAGGTTGGGGGTCCCTGATGCCCACACCGGACTGCTGGTTCCGATGATCCACCGAGATGAGGCGCTCGGGGTGCTTGCCGCGTTTAACCATGGCGCTGATGGCAGCGGGTTCACCGCCGATGATGAGCGGCTGATGCGCACGTTCGCGGCGACGGCAGCCAACGCGGTGGTGATGGCGCGAAGCGTCGAGGCGGGCCGGCTGCGCAGCGCGATCGCTGCCGCTGACGCTGAGCGTGCGCGCTGGGCACGCGACCTGCATGACCAGACGCTGCAGAGTCTTGGCGGGCTGCGCGTGTTACTCGCGGCGGCGCTGCGCCGTGCTGAGACCGGCGGCGCTGGGGAGCTGTTGCGCCAGGCGATCGAGGACACCGAGCAAGAGATCGCGAACCTGCGGGCAATGATCAGCGACCTGCGTCCTTCGATGCTGGATGACTTCGGGCTGCTTCCGGCACTGCAGGCGCTGCTGCAGCGCCGCGGCCGTGACGGCCTGAACATCGTTGGCGAGCTCACGCTCCCAGATCCAGAGCTCGGCGGAGAGTCTTTAGAGCCCGAGTTAGAGACGACCATCTATCGCCTGGTCCAGGAGGCGCTGACCAACGTCGTGCGACACGCCCAGGCTCAGTCGGTGCGTGTCACCGTCGCCGCCCAGAACGGCGAGGTGACAGTCGAGGTGCAGGACGACGGAGTTGGCTTTGACATCGACGCGCGGGCGTCGGGGTTCGGTGTCGCCGGGATGCGTGAGCGGGTGTACCTCGCCGGGGGTGTCTTTTTGATCAAGTCCAGCGGGCAAGGGACGTTGTTGCGAGCGCGTCTTGCCGCACACCAACCGGCCGGCGCGGCGTACCCCTCAGCCGCTGACCAGGGCGCTCGGCCGCGGTGAGTACCGCCCGGCACCAACGTCGGCACTGACGTCCGCGCTGACGTGCTGCTCGCCGTGAGCTGCGCCCCGAATCGCGGCCGCCAGTTCGCTGCCGGCTCTGTCCTTGAGCACGCGCCTGACCGCGCCGGCGTCGATCGCACGCCGCTCAAATGCCGGACCCTCTTTCATCGTGAGCACGACGATCTCTGAACCGGGCGCGTCCCGCCGCAGGCGGCCGATCGCCTCGATGCTCGACCCGTCGCACATCCCGAGATCCAGCACCAGCACGTGAGGCTGGTGCTGACGCACTTCACGCATGACCGTCGCGAGGTTTCCCGCCTGCGCGACCACTTGCCCGTCTGCTTCGCCGTCTAACAACAGACCAAGGCTGCGACGCACGCGGCCACATCCTCGGGGAGCAGCAGCGCGCCGGTGCGGGAAACTACTACCGTGCTCAGGTTTTCATCAGTCCATGGTCAAGTGCGTAGCGCACCAGTTCCGCGCGGGAACCCAACATCAGCTTCTGCTGAATGTGAGCACGATGAGCCTCCACAGTGCGTACCGATACGTACAGCTCGGCGGCGACCTCTGTGTTGGTGTGACCAAGCGCGATCATCCCCAGCACCTGCACCTCACGCGTGGAGAGCCCGTCGGGCCGACCCGGCGGCGGTTCGGCCGCAACGCGCGCCCCGAGCTGTGGATTCAGATAGCTCTGACCGCTGGCGGCGCGACGAACCGCCTCCACCAGTTCCTCGTCGGCAGCTTCCTTAAGCACGTAGCCAAGGACCCCGGCGCGCATTGCCTGGCGCGCGTAGGCAGCCTCGTCCTGCATGGTCAGCACGACGATCTGAGTGTCGGGCGATTCCGCGCGAATCGCCGGGACCGTGTCAAGGCTCGATCCACCGGGCATGTTGATATCCAGCACAAGAACGTCGGGATGATGCCCGTGCACGTAACGGCGCGCCGCTTGCGCATTATCAGCTTCGGCGACAACCTCGAAGTCCGGCTCGCCGTCCAACAACATCCGCAGCCCACGACGGACGATCGCATGATCATCCGCGATCACAATCCGAATCGTGATCGCAGCACCATCAACCACGCCGTCATCGGCGTCGGTAGCCTTCCCGGAAAGATCAGTCACGGACATCAAGGTAGCGGCGGAGGTCGGCAGCGCGAGGGGAGAAACCCGCAGCGGAATGCGGGGCCACCCCAATCAGACACGCCGGTAGGGCCGGCACGACCTTCGGCTTGGGAAGCGCTGTGGGAAGACCGAACTGGTCCAGCGCCACGGGTGGCTCGCCTCGTCCTGAGCGCGCGGGGTCACGCCGTCCCCCTCCTCGGCTACCTGGCGCCAACCTCCAGCGCGGCCCGGCGCCGCGGTGCGCGCGGCCCGGGACGTCCCCGAGCGACCAGCGGGCTGCGCCCGACACGCCGGGACAGGTCTGGCCGACGTGACGGACCGCGACCCGTGCCGGCGGGCGTCGCGACGGCATGATTTCGCGAATGTAGGCAGAGACGACTGCCTCGGACACGATCTGGGCGCGGCGGCGGGTGGCGCGACTGGTGGGATTCGTGATCAGGTCGGGCATGAGGCTCCTTGTGGTGAGGTAGCCCAGTGGGGTGGGCGCGCGTCATGAGGGTCGCGGGGGTCTGAGTCAGGCGGCTTGCCGCTCGAGCGCGGGGGCGGGCTCGCGTGCCGCGCGCGGGTCGCGCTCGACGGCGAGCTCGGGCTCGCCACGCCGTGGCGGCCGCAGGACGGCGAGAGCGACCAGAATCCCGGCCGTCACGCTGGCCGCACCGATCGCGAAGGCGAGGGGATACCCGGCGAGCAGCGCTCCGATCGGGGATGGTGGGCGAGCTCGAGGGCCTGGGTGCGGTTGGTGGCGATCGTGCCCAGCACCGCCAGGCCCAGCACGCCAGCGACCTGGTGGGAGACGTTGACGATCCCGAAGGCGAGTCCGGCGTTGGCCGCCGGCACCTCCGCCATCGCGATCGAGAGCAGGGCATGAACGCGCTCCCGGTCCCGAGCCTCATCCCGAAGAAGGCGAGGAAGATGGTGGGGAAGAAGCTCGTGTGAGCTCCCACGGTGGTGAGCAGGCCGAGGCCGACGATCACTGTGAGCATGGCGGCGATCAGCGTCGGCATCGCGCCGAGCCGCGTGACCAGACAGGCGTTGATGCCGAGCGCCAGGGCCCCGACGGTCATCGTCCAGGGCAGAAAGGCGAGGCCCGCCTTCAGCGCCCCGTAGTGCAGGACGTGCTCCAGGTAGAGCGTCCCGAGAAAGGACGTCGAGTACATCCCGGTGACGAGAAAGCCTCGCACGACGCTCGAGCTGACCAGGCCACCGGTGCGGCAGAACCGCGCATCGGGACGTCCGAGCTTTCAGCCCAACGCGGAACCCCACCCGACACCGTGAAATCGACGCTCAGCCCATCCTGCTGGGCGCTGCGCACGATCGCGTCGTCGGGTGCCCGGCTCTCGGCGGCGTAGGCGTTGGGATCGGTCGCGTCAAAACGACGGCCGCTTGATCGCCATCGGGTCGGGCGCGATCGCCGCCCACGTAACGACCACCCTGATCGTCGTCGCCCCAGAGCGCGGACCTGCGCCCTGAGATCGCGAGGGCATGTTTGACCACTCGCTTTGAGCGTCTGCTAAAAATTGGCTGTGGACGTAGCTTCCGGTGATCGGAAAGGACTTCACCGCGCATCCGGCGCCGAAGGGTTGGCAGGGACGAAGCTCCGGATCGCCGAGGCGGCGCTAGAGACGCTGAAATCGATGGGTTTCGCCGGTGCGAGTGCGCGGGCGATCGCGCACCAGGGGCAGTTCAACCAGGCGTTGATCTTCTATCACTTCGGGAGCGTTCAAACGGTGTTACTGGCCGCGTTTGACCTGGTCAGCGACCGTCGGATGCAGGAGTACGGGCCTCAGATCGAGGCGGCGGTCTCAGCGCCCGAGCTGGCTGGGCTGGCCCGGCTGATCTATGACGACGACCTGGAGCGCGGCGACGTCAGCGCTTTGGGGGAGATGGTCGCCGGTGGGGTGTCTGATCCGGTGCTTGGGGCCGAGGTGGCCGCGCGTATCGAGCCGTGGATCGACATGGTCGAGCGCAAGCTCGCGCAGCTGCTGGAGGGCTCGGCGCTGTTGTCCGTCGTCGCTCCGCGGGAGTTGGCGTTCGGGATCGTCGCCGCATATTTCGGGGTCGACATGCTCAGCCATCTGCAGCAGGATCGCTCACGCGCGGAGTCGCTGCTGGAGCTCGCCGAGCGGCTCGCCGACCTTGCCGACACCATGCTGCTCGGGCCTAACCAGAAAGCGCCATGACCCCGACCGACCTCGTCACCGGAGCCTTCAGCTACTCGGGCAGCCACATCGCCAGACAGCTGCTCGAAGCAGGGCGGCACGTGCGGACGCTGACCTTTCATCCTGACCGCGAGCATCCGTTGCGCGCAGACGTTGCGGCGCATGCGTTCCGGTTTGATGATCCGGTGTCGCTGGCGCGCAGCTTGGCCAGTGTACACACCCTATACAACACCTATTGGGTGCGCTTTGACCGAGGGCAGACCACGTTCACCACCGCGCTGGAGCACTCCCGGATGTTGTTCTTGGCCGCCCAGCGCGCCGGGGTGCAGCGGATCGTCCACGTCAGCATCACCAACCCCTCGATCGACTCCCCGCTGCCGTACTTCCGCGGCAAGGCGCTCGTCGAATCCGCCCTCGCGCAGATCGGGATGCCTCACTCGATCGTCCGCCCCACCTGGCTGTTCGGCGGCGAGCGCGACGTGCTGGTCAACAACATCGCGTGGATCCTGCGCCGCGCCCCGATATTCGCCATGCCCGGCCGCGGTCGCTACCCGGTTCAGCCGGTGCACGTCGACGATCTCGCCCGGATCTGCATCGAAGCGGCCCAGGCTGACGACGACCTCGTGGTCGATGCCGCCGGCCCGGAACGGATGCCGTTCAGAGACCTCATCGCCCTCATCCGGGCCGCCACCGGTCACCACGGCCCGGTCATCCCGCTGCCGCCGGTCCTGATGACTGCGGCCGCGCGAACCGTGGGGCTGCTGGTTGGCGATGTGGTCCTGACCCCCGACGAGATCACCGGGCTGATGGACGGACTGCTCGTCTCCGATGACCGCCCGCTGGGTGAGATCGCCTTCAGCGACTGGCTGGATGAGCACGCGTCGTCCCTCGGTAGCGCCTACGCCAACGAGCTTGACCGCCACTTCAGCGCAGGACGATGAGACCCTGGTAGGAGGTGTCAATCGACCGAGACCAAGCGATCGCTCTGCTTGACGCGCATGATGCGCAGAACGAGTTTCTCCGGTGGCGGCTCAGACACCCGGTTGAGGCGGCTGCCTCGCCGAGATGTCCTGGTGGCGAAAATCGGTCCGTGGCGCGGTCACGGACGGAACCGCGACGATCCGAGACCGTGATCAGCAGTGTCGACCGTTGGCCTCCACGACATCACCGAGGACCCGCCGACGGTGATGAAGCGGCGCACGTCTCCCGCACAACCGGCGCCGTAGCGACGAAGGCCCACGCCGGCATCGTCGGCCCGCTCAGTCAGCGGCGGCGGCTTGGTTACGCTGGATGGCTCTGCGATCAAGGTGGTGAGGTCAGCTGTGCGGCGCGATGAGGTAAAGCCTGACACCTGGGTGGTCGCGGCTGGTCGTCCCGCACCGGTGCCCGGTGCCACCCTGAACACACCGATCGTCGCCGCGTCGACCTACGTGCTCGGCAGCGACCGGGTGTACAGTCGCAACGAAGCGACCGAGGGGTGGGAGTCCTTCGAGGCGATGCTCGGTGGCCTGGAGGGCGGAACTGCGGTCGCTTTCGCCTCTGGGATGGCGGCCTGCTCCGCAGTCCTCGGCCAGCTTCCGAGCGGTGCGCACCTCGTGCTCGGCGAAGATTGCTACCAAGGCGTGACCGGGATCTGCGAGGTCGGAGCGCGCCGTCACCAGTGGCGCGTCGAACGGCTGCCGGCGACCGATCCCCGCTGGGCGCAGAGAGCCTCCGAAGCGGATCTGCTGTGGTTGGAGTCGCCGTCGAACCCGCTGCTCGAGGTCGCGGACCTCGTGACGATCTGTGCCGCGCCCCGCGGACCACGCACACGGGTGGTGGTCGACAACACGTTCGCGACACCGCTGCTCCAACGCCCGCTCGAGCTCGGGGCCGACATCGTCGTGCACTCCGCAACCAAGCTCATCGGCGGGCACTCAGACCTGCTGCTCGGCGCCGCGGTCACTGCCGACGCCGAACACCTGCGGGAGTTGCGCACAGCCAGGAGTCTGAACGGCGCCACACCGGGGATGCTCGAATCATTCCTCGCCTTGCGCGGCTCACGAACGCTCGCCCTCCGGCTGCGGCACGCCCAAGCATCGGCACAACAGATCGCGGCGTGGCTGACCGAGCAACCCGCTGTCCAGCGGGTCCGCTACCCCGGATTGGGCACGATCGTAAGCTTCGAACTCGCCGACGCCGCAGCTGCCGACCGAGCCTGCGGCGCGACCGGGATCATTCGGCACGCGACGAGCCTGGGCGGAGTCGAAACCTGCATGGAGCGGCGCGGCGCGCATCCCGGACAGGAACACATCCCCCCGGGCCTGATCCGTCTGAGCACCGGCTGCGAGGACGTTGAGGATCTGCTGCGCGACCTCGCCACCGCGCTTCGGCCGGCCCCATAGACCACTGCCGCGACCCCTACCGGCAGCGGGCACCAACGACCGACGAGGAAGGAGCACAATGCTATCTGTCGGCGCGAAGTCGTCCGGCTGACGCCTCCTCCGGCAAAGGAATCGACCCGTGGCCACGCGGCTGAGCATCCTGATCAGGGCCAAGCTGTCCCGGCGACTGGATCGCGCTGAGAACCCGGGCGCGGCCTTTGACTACAGCTACGCCCGGCAGGCGGAGCAGCTCACCGGCCTGCGCAACGCGATCTTGGAGCTTGTGACCGCCAAGAAGCGTCTTGAACGTCAGGCCGAGCACCGGCGCGCAGATATAGCGAGGCTCAACGCCGGCGCACGAAGGGCCCTCGCGCTCGGAGACGCGGAGCTGGCCCGGCGCGCGATCGAGCGCAAGCGGTCGATCGCCGCCGAGTTCGTCGAACTTGTCGGGCAGGTGGCCGATCTCGAAACGCAGCAGGCGAAGATGGTCGCTTCTGAGCGCGCGAACCGCGGCAGACTCGAGCGGTTCCGGACTCAAAAGGAGGTCGTCAAAGCAACGTACTCGGCGGCGCAGGCGCAGCTTGCCGCCGGCGAGTCCGCCGCAGAACTTTCTGCGCAGCTCGCGGACGTGAGCTCTCAGACACGGCGCATGCAGGACCAGGTCGACGAGATCAGCGTGCGGGCGAGCGCGCTGGAAGAGCTCGAGCGCGCGGGCCTGCTCGAGATGCCGGACGAGCTGGAGTAACGCAGCGCGAAGAAATGACCGTCGCACGCAGACCACCGCCGCCAACGTTCCCAGAGGCATGAGTCGCAAAAGCGCGTTCGCCGGATTGGTGTCATCAGTCTGCGTTTCCGTGGACCCGGGAAACCGCGATCGGCGGCGCCATCGTCCGACCCGTGTCCGTTCTTGAATTGCATCAGTACGTGCTCGTGCCGGGCAAGCGGGAGGTCCTCATCGGTCTGTATCGAGGAATCGTCCGTCACGGCACGCGAACGATGGAAGCTCGATCATCTGGTCTCGGCGTTCGTGCCCCTGCCCGATCGATTGCGCCCCGTCGGGACATCGCCAGCCGCGTCGTCCGTGTCGGCGCGACCGGGGTGCCGAGGTGCTGGAACTGCCCGCCGCGCAGATCGTTGTGCGGTTCCCGCCGACGGCGAGCGGATCGGTCGTCCCGTCGGGTTGGGCTGCCACGGTCGACCTGCGCGTTGCCCGCAACGTGCGGGTTCCAAGCGATGTTGCCGCCAGATCGCAAAGCGGGCGGCCGGCCGCGACGCGGCGCGGTTCAAGTGCGCTGCGCCCTCGGATCGCCCTGCGGGGTGGATCGAGTGCCGGTCGATCGGAAGGCGGCAATCTCACTGGCGAGCCGGGCCGGCTCGTCGAGTGGGAGGAACGTCCGGCCGCCGTCAACCTCGACGAGGCGGCCATCGGCGAACGCATCGCGGAGCCGGCGCGCGAACCCGAGCTTGAAAAGCGATCGGCCGTGCCCCAGACGAGCAGGGCAGGCCCGGCGAAGCGGTCCAGCCGCTCGGAGGCGGTGTTGAGATCCTGCGGGTCGACCGCCTGCGCGAAGCGGGCGACGTCCCCGCGGATGGCCGGGTCGGTCAGGCACGGGGTTACCCAGTCGAGCGTCTGCGCCGGGTCGAGGGGCTCGTTGACGAGCAGGCCGAACCCGGCCGGGGAGTGCCGGACGGCGGTCGCGCGCATCGGGGTCAGCAGCCACCGGATCACGGCCGGGCTGCGGAATGACTTGAACAGCAGCCCGAAGGGCGCCGGCGGGAAGTCTGGCAGAGCGATCTGGCGGGCGATTCCACGGGGACTGGTCGGCCGCGGACCGCCTTCACCAACCGCTTGCTCACCCACTCACGCCATCTTTGCGGCGGGCGCGCGCCCCAAGTGCCGCATCCCGCCATCAAGCAGCCATCTCCCCGAAAGTGCCGGAAGGCGACCTATGAGAGCAGTGAAGACGCGCGCATGATCCGGGGCGCGGCGTCGCGCTAATTGCGAGACACCGCGCGCCGGGCCATCGTTTTCGGTCAGGCGGCTGCTGGTTCAAGCACGGCGGCGTAAACCGCCGTCTCGAAGTCCAGGTAGCCACCGACGGAGGCGGGATCAACGAACGGGAGGATCTGTGTCGCCCAGAACCCGCCGATGCCGTTGTGGCGATCGATCCAGTAATAGAGGTTGGCCAGCCCCGCCCAGGCAAGCGCGTTCGCGGGCCGTCCGGTCGGGGCCGGCTCGTCGTTGAGCATGAACGTCAGCGCCCACGACTTCGGCATGCCGGGGAAGAACTCGGCCGCGTTGGAGAGCGCCGGGATGACGCCGGGAAGCCCCTTGATCTTCATCTCGCCGAGCCCGTTCTGGACTGCCATCTCGACCGTTTCTGGGCTGAGGATCGGCCCGTCGGGTCCGGCGCCGTCGTTGAGCCACATGCGGATGAACTTTGCGTAGTCCAGAGCTGTCGAATACAGGCCGTGGCCACCCATGTGAACCTCGGGGTCCTGCTCGAGCACCAGATCCAACGGCGTGAGCGACCCGTCGTCGGCGCGCTGGTGAATCTTCGCCAGACGCCCGCGCATGTCGTCGGTCAACCGGAACGACGTGCTGGACATCCCGAGGGGATCAAGCACGCGTTCCTTCATCGCCTCGCCTAGGCGCTGTCCGGTGACCCCTTCAACCACCTGACCCGCCCAGTCGATGCTTGAGCCGTACTCCCACCGCTCGCCGGGATCGAACAGCAGCGGCGTGTTGATCGACGCGTGCGACGCGGTGATGACGCTCGGCTGTCCCTGCTCCTGCGCGAGCCGGTTGTAGGTCTCGTTGAAAAAGTCATAGCCAAACCCCGCGGTGTGCAGCAACAGCATCCGGGTGGTGATGTCACGCTTGGGCGCCCGCAGCCGCGGGGAGCCGTCGTCAGCAAATCCGTCGATCACGTCCAGCTCCCCGATCGCCGGCGCGTAATCCTTGGCCGGCGCGTCGAGGTCCAGCTTGCCCTCCTGCACTAGCTGCAGACACACCGTACCGGCGATCGCCTTGGTGGTTGAGAAGATCGCGCACACCGTGTCAGACGTCATCGCCACGTCGCTATCAAGCGAACGGACACCCTCCGCGCCGACATAGATGTCGCGGTCACGATCGGTGACCACGGCAGCTACGCCTGGGACCCTTGGATCGCCTGACACCGCATCCACGAGCACCGCATCGATTGACTGCTTGAGATCTGCCATTGCCTCTCCTTGCTCGGTCCTGGTTTGCGTCGAGCCGAGAGTCCGCCGAACTCGCCGGACGCGACCTGCCGCTTAGTTCTACCGCGCAAACGTCGGGTTCAATCGCGCGCCTCTGCGCCCCCGGCCGCTGGCCCGGATAGACGCGCGCAATCCTGGTCTCACGACAGTCCAGCCACCGGCAGACCGTCCACACCCAGACGAGGCTGCCGCTACTATCGGCCGACGCCTGAGGCAGAAGCAGGCCGCTCATGCCCCCCGGCGGCGACAGAGGAGGTGTCTGGCGGTCTGAGCTTCGCGCCCGGGTTGACGATTGGCCCTCGGCCCGAGCCCGGGGCGACAGCGGTGGTGCGCGGGGTTGGCATGCTTCCGGGCATGGACACGTGTGCAGCGCTTTTAGAGCAGCCCGACCGGAGGCCCGGTGCACGCAGCCTGGCATGAGCGTCGGGGGCCGGCGCGAGACGCGCTGGTGGTCGGGGAGATGCCTGACCCGCAGCCGGGCCCTGGCGCGGTGCGGAGCGCGGTCTCGGTATCGGGTCTGAGCCCCGGAGATGTCAAGAAGCGCGCTGCTTGGCGGGGGTCGCCGATGGCCTATCCCCGGATCATCCCGCACAGTGACGGGTGCCGGCGTCATTGACGCGGTCGGTGACGGAGTTGATGAGCGGCGCGTGGGTTGGGCGGTGTGGTGCTACGGCGCGCAGTCCTACCGCCCGCTTGGAACGGCGGCGGACTTCGTGGCCGTACCCGCGCAGCTGGCGGTCGACCTGCCAACGGTCGGCGATAAAAACACGGCGCGGCAGCTGGCGGAGCAAGGGGGCTGTCTGGGGATCGCCGGGATCACGGGGCGCCGAGCGGTGTTCGGCGATGGCCCGGTCCCGAGGACTCACGGTCTTGGTGCACGGCGCAGCCGGTGGCGTGGGATCGATCGCGACTCAGATGGCCGTTCGTGACGGGGCGATGGTCATCGCGGTGCTCCGCGATCATCAGATCGCGCGCGCACCCGAGCTCGGCGCAGACCACGCCTTCTCTGCCGACCGACCCGACCTCGCGTCCGCGACCCGCGACGTCGCTCCTGACGGCGTGCATCGAATCGCGGAGGTAGATCTGGCCGCCCACATCGATCTCGACGCCGAAATGATAGCCGTCGGCGGGGTGATCAGCTCGTACTTCTCATCGGTCGATCGTCCCGAGATCCCGTACCGGAAGCTCGGCTTCGCCGACACCACACTGCGGCTGCTGGGCAGCGACGACTTCACGCCCGCGGTGAGAGGCCCAGGCCGCCGAGGCACTCGCCGCGACGCTCCTGGATGAATCCCCGAGCTCGGCGATCGCGACTCGCCTCCCGCTCAACGACATCGCGTCAGCGCACGAGCTGGTCGACCACGGCAGCAACGGCCGGGTCATCTTGACGCTTGATCACGACGCTTAGCCCGCTAGAGCCGCTCCTGGCCATGCGACTTTCAAAGCGGAAGTCGCTCGTCGGTGCCCGCCCGGGCGACACAGGAGTAGTCAGGGGCGTCTGAATTCGTGCGTGCACCGGGCGTAGGCTGTGGCGATGTCGATCGAAACGCCTGAAGAGCTCGACGGTCTCAGGGCGGCAGGTCGCGTCGTCGCGAACGCGATCCGCGCGATGCGGCGCGGCGTCAGGCCGGGCGCGACGACCGGAGAGCTTGATCGCATCGGCGCCGCGGTGTTCCGCCGAGCGGGAGCCCGCTCGGGACCGCAGCTTGACTACGGATTTCCTGGCGTGAACTGCATCAGCGTCAACGACGAGGCGGTCCATGGAATTCCGGGCCCGCGTCGGCTGCGCGACGGCGACCTGGTCAAGCTTGACGTGACCGCCGAGCTTGATGGCTTCTACGCCGACGCGTGTGTGTCAGTGCCGGTCGGTCGCCCCGAGCGCTCGACGCTCGCCTTAGCGGCAGCGGTCGGCGCCGCTCTCACGCAGGCGCTCACGGTTGCGCGAGCCGGGACGCCGATCAACGAGATCGGCCGTGCCGTGCAGCAAACCGTCGAAGAGCGCGGATTCGCCGTCTGCCCTGAGTTGACGGGCCACGGCATCGGACGCCGCATCCATGAAGACCCCCAGGTCCTCAACCGTTACGTTCCCCACGACTCACAGCCGCTGACCCACGGGCTGGTGATCACGATCGAGCCGATCATCTCCGCCGGCACCGGCGCGGTCAGACAGGGCAGCGACGGCTGGACGATCACGACCACCGACAGGGCGCTCTCGGCGCACGCGGAGCACACCATCGCCATCACCAACGGTCAACCGGTCATCCTCACCGCCTAGCCCTCCGGGCAGGATGGCGTCCGCCCGGCCGGCGGCTGCGTCTCGCCCGCTCATCAGGAAGCCCACTGCGAGACGAGCTGCCCCCCGGCGAGTCGCCTCGCCCGCTGGTGTTATTCGCAGAGGTCACTTTGCATTGACGCGCGGGGTCGTCTGTTGGCCACGGCGGCGGCGATGCTGGCGCTGGCGCTGACCAGCGGCCGCTATGGCTATCACCGTGACGGTCTCGACTTTATCGGCGCCGGCGCTCACCCGGCTTGGGGGAAGCACGTCACTTTCTCGGTCCACCTTTCCCGCGCGCTTGCCGGAGCGCCTGGCCGTTCAGTTCTCGGGCGCGCTCCCTCATCGCGGCTCGTTCCTCGTCCGTGAATCTCTTGGACTCCTGGTTGCTCGTGATGTGCTCTTGGCCGGGCGTTTGCGTGTGGTTCTGTGGGACTAATCAACGAACTCGAAGGCGCGGGGCTGGCCGAGCGCCGACGACGTCCAGACGATCGCCGCGCGTGGGAGGTATCCATCACACCCGAGGGTCGGCGCACCCTGGAGCGGGCAAGACGATTCGTCACGCAGGTCCTGGACGGGCTCACCGAGACCCGTGACGACCTGAACGCGGGTCCCTCGCCCCGTGAGACCCGGTCCCTCCTCCTCACCCAAACCCGCTCGTGGCCGGTTCGGCGACGAATCAGAAACGTCTCCGAGCTTTCGAGGAGAGTCATACCCGGTCGGAGGCGCTCCAGCGTCGGCGATGGACAACCTCCCCTTCGGGGCGACGATGAGCGCTGACGTCCTGGGGCGCATCGGCCGGATAGCCGATGGAGATCGCGCCGATAGGCCCAAAGTCTGGGGGTACGCCGAACGCATCGCGCAACGCCTCGATCCGCTCGATCGGTATGCCGAAAAAGCAGGCTCCCAGGCTGAGGTCGACCGCGGTGAGGAGAATCAGAAGCGCGGCAAAGCCAGTGTCGATCTCCCAGTACGGAGCCGGCCACCAGGCATCTGACCGGTCGGCGTGCCCCTTCTCGGGCCGAGCGTACCGATCAAGGTAGGCATCCTTATTGGCGCACGGAACGATGATCACCGGAGCGTCGAAGGTCGCAGCAAACCAACGGTCTGCATCCTCCTCGGGAGTGGCCGCTGCCCGAAACCGCGCAACTTCGTCGGGTTCATCGAGAACCCGAAAGCCCCACCCCTGCGAGAAACCCGCAGAGGGGGCCCGCAAAGCATTGCGTACCAGCTGATCGACCAACGGCGCGGGCACCGCCCGCCGCTCGTAGCGCCGAACCATCCGCCGGCGTCGAACGACCTCTTGAAATTCATTCGGGCACCATCTCAGAAGAGGCCGCGACGCCGCGATCTGAGCCCGCCGGATTCTTCGCGCGCCACGCTTGAACGATCGTCGCGCTGCAATTTCAACCCAACGCGACTCACCGGCGATGTGAGGAATTGGGCCGTGCTCAGCGGGCCCGACCAAGGAGCGGGAGTCCTCCTGCTGCTTCCCGCAATCGGCCACGGCCGCAGAGTAGACGGACTGCTCGGCCGGCGGCGAAGCGGCAAACATCGGGCACGGCCGCGTCCTGAGAACCGAACGAGTGCTCGCTCGCGCTCGTGAGAGCATGACATCGTGAACATCGTCAACGTCCTCAGTTGTCAGCCGGGCGACGTACTCGAGCAGGGCGCGTTTCGCTTCGCGGCGTTCGAGCTGACAGAACGGCTCGATGCGAAGATGATCGGCGCCACCGTCTATGAGATAGACGCCGGCAAAACGTGCCTGGCCCTACCACTACCACTACGGGGTTGAGGAATGGCTCGACGTGCTCTCCGGCGCGCCGCTGCTGCGCGATCCAAGCGGGGAACACCCGCTTGCGCCTGGAGAGCTCGTCGCGTTCTCCTCGGGCCCAGACGGCGCACATGCGTTCACGGACGAAGAGTGGTGTTCTTCTCAGCCGGCGCCCGCGGCTGGGGGAGGCATTCGTCACCGTCTACGTCGACTCCGACAAGATCGCCGCACCCGGGGTGACGTTCCGCCGCGCTGACGCGCGGAGACACGGGTACCGGACGCGCGGATGACCGCGAAGAAGACCGATCCGCAGCCGGATTGGGCGGCCACAACGGCCAGCCCGGTGGTGAACCTCTTCACGCTTGACGACCCGCCGGGCACCCACGAGGCGGCGCATTGCCGTGCCGACGTCGCACGGGTCATTCTCAGCGCCCGTCTGGGCGCGCAGACTGGGAGGCGGTGATCTACGAGCTCGCGCCCGGAGTCAACCGCCCCGTACCACTACGAGTGGTGCCGGGAGGAGTGGGTGCTCATGCTCAGCGGTACCGCGACGCTGCGCCATCCCACGGATGAGACGCCGCTCACCGGCGGTGACATCACCTGCTTCCCCCAGGGTCCGACCGGCGTTCACCAGCTGCGCAACGACTCCGAGAACTCCGTTCGGGTTGGTCTTCTCCACGCCCAGCCGGCGACCCGTGAGCACGTTCTATCCCGACAATGAGACCGTGCAGATCCAGATCGCCGACGACGAGGGGTTCCTATTCCCCCTCAAGGACCAGATCGAGGACTACTGGGACGCGAGCCGGGCGCACATGCATAGCGCGCTGAGGCTGAGCACCCGGACTGCTGGTTCCACGGCAAGGGTCGCCGCTACGTACCCAGCGTGGCAGCTGGAGCTGGCACTTCCTTCGGACCGCCCGGTCTGGAAGCGGAAACCGAGCCAACGGAGCCGGTGCGGCGACTTGCGGGAATCTTGACGCCGGAGCCGAGCCGGCTGGGTCGTCGGCTCGGCGTCTCTCGTGCCGGCAGGTGACGTTTGCGCCGGCGGCCCCGCAGTGACTTGCAAATGTGATCGCGTTCCTGAGTCATAACGTGACCCAGGCGACAAGATGAAGGAACATTTGCGGACGGGCGATCCCGACCCACGGCTGGCGATCATCGAGCACCCCACGCGGCCAGGCGCAGCCCAACTGCCGTCCGCCATCCGGCGTCTCGCCCCGGCGATCTGCCCTCTCGCCCCGGCTCCCCTTGTGCTCGCCCCTGCGGACGATCGCGACCTGCGAACATCTATGAGTATGAGCGAACACGACAGCTTTGAGGACCGGGTACGCGCGCTAGCCGATCAGATCAGTCGGTCGATGCAGCGCATGGCCGATGTCGACTTAGCACAGCTCGCCGAGGGCTACGGGGTCGACGTGGACCGTGCCCGCACCGCGGCCAGCGCCGCCGGCCAGTGGTTGAACGACCGTCTGTCAAGCGGCGAGCCGCTCTCCGACGAGGACCAGCCCCATGATCACGGCACCGCGGCGCCTGGGCCAAGCGCGAACCTTGACAAGCAGGTCGCCCAGGCAACCGAGCCCGGCTCTCGCTCCGCTAACCCCGGGCCTCATCCCCTGGACCTCGCGACCGGTCGACAAGGTCTGGCCCTGAGCGCGCTGGACTCCCTGCGCTGGACGGTACGTCCCGGCAGCAACCAGTTGGCCGGCACCGGGGAGGGACCCCCTCCACCCGACGCGGCTGATGGGCCTGATCTGGTCGGCGACCTGCGGGCCCGCGACTGGATCACCGCCGATGGAGCCCTGACGCTGGTGGGCCGCCACGCACTAGCGCGCTGGTGCCGAACCGCAGCCGATCTGGCGAGCGTGACGCCTGATCCGGACACACCTCGGTCATAGCTCGACGGCGGGGCCAGCTCGAGCATCGCCTGTGTACGTCTGAACCGCCATTTCCTGCACGCTCGTGGGAGTCTCGTGGGCAACCTGACAGAGTGCTCGCTTGACTCATAGCGCTAGCGAACGGCTCAGCTCGGGCGACGCGGCCAGCGCGACGGGCGCGACTGCGACTTCGACACCGCGAGGATGCGTGGGCTTGAGCGCTTTTGTGGCCGTTTCTGATCCTGAGCCCGGTCCCGGTCCTCACTCAGACCGACCTCCAGGAAGAGCAGGAGCACAGCTCCTGCGAGCCCCACCGATAGCAACACGATCGTGAGCAGCTGACCGATTAGGCCGTGGACCAGCGCAGCGCAAATCCCGCCGGCGAGGACGAGCATGCCGGCTGTTCCAAACGTCCAAACACGCGCGCGTGGGGACACGTACCTAACGTACTCCGCGTGCGATCCGCGGTGACAGAGCGTTCGTCAAGGACGACGACGAGCAGCTCGGCTGCCGCGGTGGGCTGGTGTTGGGCTCGGCGGAAGGGCCGCGCGACGAGAGGCGCCAACGCTGGCATCGCGTCGCGGACTGTGTTCGCCATCCGCCGCGAGGAGACCAGCATGCCCGACGCAGCACCCAGCGCGACCCGACTTGTCGCCGTCGACGATTTCGACCAGCGTCAGGTGACCGTCGTCGAGACGCCGCATGGTGCGCTTGCCGTCGGCATCAGCAACGGAGATCCGTTCGCGGTTTCTACCGCTGTCAGCGGTTTCTACCGCTGTCGCCATCTCTTCGCGTCGCCCGGGAATGGACGGGTCGCTAGCGATGGGGGTCCTGAGTGTCCGTGGCACGCGGCCCGCTACGACCTGCTCACTGGTGCGATGACCCGCGGCCCGCAGGGCGCGTTCAAGCCCTTAGCGGGCGTGGTGGAACACGACGGGCGCCCGAGCCCTCAAGACATTCCCTGTCGCGCTGCGCGACGGCGCCCGGACGTTGACAGAGAGGGGCGATCCGGTTGTAGGACTGACGGCTCCCGCCTCGCGCCTAAACGCACTGCGGTCGGTCGATCTCTGAGCTGGCCTACGATCGGCGCAGGCGCCCGGTCTACGTGCTCGATGAGACGAGCCGCTGCTGTCGCGAAGATCGAAACGGAGAAGCGATCGCGGCGCCAACGGGTGCGCTAGAGAGTACGGGCGTCAGCCGCGTCAAGTGTCGCTGCGATGAACATGGTGACCTCGGTCACGGGCGCTCCCCTGTCTAGTAGCCCACGCTGAAATGCGTCAAAGCGCAAGGTGTTGCGGCTCGGTCCAGCCGATGCCGTGGAACCAACGCCAGGGCAGGGGCTGAACGAGCGCTAATCCTCAAACGTCAGACGTTCGAGCAGGCCGGTTATCTCCAAAACGCGCTGGACTTGCGCCGGCCCGCGCCGTAGCGAGAGCGTGTGCTGGTTCTCGTCTGCCGCCCGTTGGGCAGCGGCTAACACCGTGATCCCGGCGCTGTCCATGAATTGAACGCCGCTGAGATCGATCGCCAAATGGCTCAAGCCATCAGACTGAGCATCCTTCAAAACCGCCTTTAGGGCCGGCGCGGTCGCCAAGTCCAACTCACCGGCGAGCGAAAGTACGAGCCGATTGCCGTCCACCGTGCGCTCGATCGTCAGCTGCTCCAGTGCGACATCGGATTCAGGCATGACACGAGGATCGGATCGCTTGTTCGGAGGTCGAGAGGACCATCACAGACCACCCCTGATAGGAGATTGGACGAAAGGTCCGCGGAGCGGCTGTTCGATCCGCCCGCGTCCCGCCTGATGGCAAGCCCCCGCTGACCACCCGGCTTCGGCCGATCGCTAGCGAATGCCGGCCGAAATTTACCAGAGCCGTCACGGGCGCCCTCGAGGTTGAGAGTTTGGCGTGGCCATCTCGGCCCTGGCTCGGTAGCCACCTGACTGTTCCGCGCATCCCGGGTCACTCACAATGATCAGGACACGTTCAGCTCCGAGCCTGACGTTCATCTCGATCGCGTCGTTCTCCGAACAGCCGAGGCGCAGCACGGCGTTGGTGACCATCTCATTGGCGACAAGCATCGCGTCGCTAAGCACCTCACCGATGTCCGCCGCCTCGTGAAGTGCTAAGAGCGCGACGGCCGGGCCAGATATGGCCATGACCAGCGCAGTGCTCATCACGAAACATACCAACCGCCCAAGGGCAGCAGAAAGAGCAACGGCAGGAACAGCACGTGGCCACCTGAGACCAGGAAGACCAGTGCGGCTGTGACAAGTCCGTAAAGCGCGAATCTCATTGCTGTGCTGGGCCTTTCGGTGCCACGGAGGCGCTGCCGGACTGACCAGTGCGCGGCGCCCAGTCGGTGCGCTGCGATCGATGTGTACCACCGAACATGCGTTCCCCAAAGCTGAGATGTCCGCGTGCAGACGGCGCGCTCCGACCAAGCCGCGACGATCTGGCCGCAGGTTCCTCAAACTGGCCGGGCGCGCAGCTGACAGCCGTGGTCCGGCCCTGACCGCGAGGCGACCAGATCGGCGCGGGGTGGGCACCTCGAGCACGGTGTCGGTGCGCAGCGCCGCAGGCGATGGGGAGCGGTTCTTGCATCGAAACGGTCCGGTACATCGCGACGGTCACCCGAGGCGCGATGTACCCTGCGAAAATCGCCACGTCCGTGTCGTCGAGTGGTTGGTCGCTCCGCCCGCTCTGCACGAGCAGTTCGTCCGCTCGATCTCCAACGCGTCGCCTCGGTGGTGGCCTCCGGCTGTCGGAGGCGTGGGTGCGCGACAGTAACGACGATTCTGGGTAGCACGGACAGAGGTTGCCCCGCGGTAAGCGATGGTGCCGCGCAGAGCGGGCCGATCTCCGCGTCTTTCGTTGATTCGATCATGGAGCAGACTGAAATGAGCAAGTCAGAACAGAAGGTCGTGCGATACCTCAATGAGGCACGCGCGAGCGAAGTGGGGCTGATCAGCGTTTTGCAGTCTCAAATCGCGATGACACCCAGCGGTGCCTACCGAGATGAATTGGAGAAGCACCTCGAGGAAACGCGCAATCACGCCCGTCGTGTCCAGGAGCGCTTGGCTGAGCTCGACAACGCGGGCAACCCGCTACAGGGGCTGCTCGGGGTGGCCGAGACGCTGATCAGTCAGACCCTGGCGCTCAGCAAGACGCCATTTGACCTGCTTCGCGGTTCGGGCGGGGAGGAGAAGGTGCTCAAGAACGCCAAGGACGCTGCCGGGACCGAAGCCCTCGAGATTGCCACCTACGCCGCACTCGAGCGCCTCGCCGACAGGGTCGGCGATGAGCAGACCGCCAAGCTGGCCAAGTCGATCCGTGCCGATGAGGAACGAATGCTGGCCCGGATCCTGCGCGAGATCCCTAAGCTCGCCGACGCCGTGGTGGGAGCTGAGATCGAAGACGACCCGTCGTACGACATCACCACCACCGGCGCTGCCGACGCCGTCCGCGAGGCCGCATCGACGACCCAGAAGGCGGCACGCAAGGCCTCCGCCGCGACAAAGCGAACTGCCCGCAACGCCCGCAAGGTTCCCGGTGTCGCCCAGGCCGAAGGTCAGGTGAAGGGCGCGGTCGCGTCAGAGGGTGACTTGGCAATCACGGGTTACGACAAGCTCACGGCCGAGCAGATCACTGCCAAGCTGACCTCTGTATCCCAGATCGATCTCGCCAAGATCGACGCCTATGAACGCAAGATGCAGAATCGCACCACGGTGCTGGGCCGTATCACCTCGCTGCGTGCCAACGAGCCGTGGCCGGGCTATGACGAGCTCACCGCTGCCGAGGTGCAGGCGGTGTTGGCCGAGGGCGATGACGAGCGCGCCAAGCAGGTCCTGTCCTATGAGCGGGCGCACAAGAATCGCGCGGGGCTCATCAAGGCCGCCGAACGCGAGAACGCGAAGGCATAGTTCAAGCCGTTGGCTCAGTGGATGGAGTCGGCTCGGCTCCATCCACTCGTACTTGCACGCCATTCAACCGAACTGCCGCCGACGGTCCAGAAACGTGCATCGCGGCCCAGCCGAAAGCAGCTCCGAGGCGGGGCGAGCTCGCCGGATTACCTGGGCGAAATGTCAGCTAGGACCCTGGATCGCATTGGTCTGCCGGCCAGTATCCGCGCGGACGAGTCCTGTGGCGACCAGGCGAGTCGAGGCCCAGGCGGGGGATTGCTTCTCGCGCCAAACAATCGCCGAGCGCCCCGCCGTCACGACGTACTCGGCAACAGCACACTTGACGAAATGCTCGCCGAGGCCCTCGCCCGCATGCTCCAACAGCCCGAGCGTCTCGGCCAACAAGGCTCCCTGTTCGCCACCCTGCATCGTTGTAGACAGTGTTGGCCGCGGATCGGCTTGCGGGTCGAGGTAGCACCCGCTGTGCGAACCTTTGGGCGGTGGTCACTGAGGACGACGTTCGCCAGCTGGCGCTGGCGCTCCCGGGCCGCGTACGAGCAGCCATCCTACGGGGGGCGACGCTCGTGGCGCACAGCACCGCGGATGTTCGCCTGGCTGCGTGACGATCCGGAGGCGCTTGTGGTCTGGGTCGAAGCAGTCGAGGACAAGGAGGCGCTCATCGCCGTCGACCCCGTCAAATTCTTCACCACGGCGCACTACGAGGGTCAGCCCATCGTTCTCAAGCGCTCGAGCAGGGATCGGCGCCGGTCCACTCTGGCGGGTTCCTGACCGGACCCGCGGCCGGGCGGTCGCGCCGGGTTGGTGATCGTCGATCGCCATCGCTTGAGGGCCTCGGTCGTTGCGCGATCGCGGGGTGGTGGGCGCGTGGGCTAGTCTGCGCTGGTGGGCTTGGTTGTCCGGGAGTTCGATCCTGATCCCGCGTTGCGGAGCGTCATCATCCGCGCCTCAGACTTCTACGAGCGTGCTGCGACGCCGGTGCGTCGATTGGAGGGCCCGCTGCTCGGCGTGGTGTTGATCGTCTCGCTCGGGCCTGACATTGAGGTCGCGGATGAGCGGATCGGCTCCTTCGCGGCCGGCCTGTGGGACCGGCCGGTGACGACTGGCCATTTCGGCGAGCAGGCTGGCTACGAGCTCTACCTTGATCTGCTTAGCTCCCGCCGGTTGCTCGGTGTCCCGGTCGCGGAGCTGGCTAACCGGCTTGTGTGCCTCGAGGACCTGCTCGGGCCGTTCGCGGGGGAGCTGACCGAGCAGCTAGCCGATGCCCCCGACGCCGCCGCCCGCCACGCCGTCGCGCAGCGGCTGCTAGCCGGGCGCCTGCGCGAGGATTGTGCGGGCTCCCCTGAGATCCGCCGCGTGCTCGGCCGGCTGCGCGCTTCGCATGGGACGGAGCGCATCGAGGCGCTCGCGGCGGAGGTCGGTTGGAGTCGCCGGCACTTGTCCTCCCGTTTTCGCGCCGAACTCGGGCTGGCGCCCAAGACCGTCGCGCGCCTCGCGCGCGCTGAGTACGCCGCCGGCCTCCTGCGCGCCGGGCGACCGCTCGTTGACGTCGCCTACGCAGCCGGTTACGCCGACCAACCCCACTTCAACCGCGACTTCCGCGAGTTCGTCGGCTGCCCGCCGGGCGAGTTCCCATTTGTCCAAGACATGCCGTTCGCGGCCTGACAGGCTCTCTGGCATGAAGCTCTACCCCACACTCCGCTACGACGATCCTCGCGCTGCCCACGAATGGCTGCAGCAGGTGATCGGCTTTGAGTCCGTATCGATCCACGAGGGCAAGGACGGCACGATTGAGCACGCCGAGATGCGCTGGGGCGAAGACCTGATCATGTTCGGGTCATCCAGCGAGAAGTTCCCCAAGCTCCCGGTCATCGTCTACGTCACCTGCGATGACCCTGATGCGGCCCACGCCAAGGCCAAAGCAGCCGGCGGCGAAATCACGATGCAGCTTGTCGACCAGGACTACGGCAACCGCGAGTTCGCCGTCCGTGACCCAGAGGGGCACACGTGGAGTTTCGGGACCTACGAGCCTCGATAACACGACCTCGCCGCCGTGACCAGCGCCAGATTGCATTTCGTCAGAACTGCGCCGGGTCGAGTGCTTCGACTATCCGGTGCGGGTTATGACGTTGCCGGGGACCGGGCCGCTGTCTGCGTAGTAGGACGGATGATTGCCGCGGGTCATCGCGGGTCTGCTCGGAGCCTACGAACGACTGGGCGTGGTCGAGGTGGTGCCGCAGGCGCTGGAGATGGTGGCACCCGAGTCCATGAGCCGGACGCGGGTGGACGTCGGCCACGTCGCCGCAGAGACAATCGGCTATCCGGACGGCTCGGCGAGGACGACGAGGTAACCGTCGGGGTCGCGGATCCAGATCTCGTGATGGCGGGCGTTCGGGCTGATATGGACGTCGGTCACGATTTCGGCCTTGGCGTCGCGGATCCGGCTGACGGCGGCGTCGAAGTCGTCGGCTTCAAACCAGATCGCTACCCCGTTGCCGGTCGGCTGCTCGGGATCGCCGATCGTGCCGTGGTGATGCGCAGCCTCGAGCTGGTGCAGTTGCATGATTAGTGTCCCGTCAACCAGCAGCTGCTCGTACTCAGGTCCGCCATGGCCGCTGGTAGCGCCGAGCACCCGCTGGTACCAGAGACTGGACGTCTCGACGTCCGCGACGGCGATCATCGGCTGAGGCCGCACAGAGGGAGCGGTGGACTTACTCATAGCCCCACTATGCCCGAATCGCCATCGCGCTACCGGCTCACGCCCGCCGGCGGGGTGGACGTTCCGTGCCGGGTGAGGATTCTCTCGCGGGACCGCGGTGTGGCCCGTCGCAATCTCGAGCTGTGGAGCCCGTATGTTCGGCAAGTGCTGGGAGTCAGGCGCGTCCGGGCGCTTGCCCGCGCGGCGGCGCACGAGGCGGGAGGAACTAGGCTCCGAGCATGTCGGTCACGTCGGAGTCAACGTCTCTGGTTACGTCCGTAGCCGCGATTTCTCCGAACGGACGCTGGCAATAGTGGGGTTCCCGTCCCAGTCGCCGCGATCGCAGCCCGCTTGTTAAATCGACTTCCACATTCATCTCGCGCCCGTCGTCCCCGATGCGGTACTGCGCGAGGCGGGGGCTGACCGGGGTGCCAAGGGCGAGATCCGCATTGGGACCGCTCGCGTGAAGCCGCCTGACCTGGGCGACTGCGGTCGCCTGCGTCGGTTCCTGGACGACGCGGGAACGGACCACGCGTCGTCTTACCGCCCTCGCGGTTCTTTCGACAGGACCTCGACGGGCGTGAGCGCGATTGCTGGGTAAGCGTCCTCACGACGGTATGTCGCCGCCGTCCCAGACGAACCGCGCCTGCTCGCGGACGCCGGCCGCCGACGACTTCGAGAGAAGCCGTGGCGTGCGCTCGAGGCCGACTCACCTCCTTTTCCTGCATCCCGGCGTGAGCCCCGATCCGCGGCTGGAGAAGTCTTCGTCGGCGTGCTGCTTACCCGACATCCCGGATTGCGCGTCATGCTCGTCCAAGGTGGCGGACGCGTCCCGGACCTCGTGCCTGGCTGGGATCATGGGGTGCGCACCGGACGCGCGGGTCTGGCCCCGCTCGGCGACCCGCCCTGCGAGGCCGTCGAGCGGATGTTCGTCGACTGCCTCGTCCACAACGCGCCAGCGTTGCCCGGGCGGTGGAGGTCTTCGGAAAGGATCAAATGGTGCTGGGAAGCGACTGGCCGTTCCCGATGGGACCTACGATCGAGTCGCTGCGGAGAGAGCGCTTCGGGTACCGCATCGCCTGCGACAACGCCGCTTGCAGACCTCCGCCCCCACGCCCCCGAGTGACCACCTGACAAAGGAGCCTGCTGTGTCCAAGCACCTCCTCGACGGGGCACGATCTCAAGCTCGGTCTGTTCTCCGCCAACTGCTCGTCGGGCCTCGCCGTGACGACAGTCGAGGGCCGCTGGAAGGCGACGTGGAGCGACAACCTCGCGCTCGCCACACTCGCCGACGAGGCGGGCATCGACTTCCTGCTCCCGATCGCCCGGTGGATCGGCTACGGCGGGTCGACCAACTTCCACGAAAGCGTCCTCGATCCGGTCGCGCTCGCCGCGGCGCAACTTGCCGTGACCCGCAGGCTGTTCGTGTTCGCAACGATCCACACCGCGTTCCACCACCCCGTCGTCTCCGCGAAGGCGATGGCCACCGTCGACCAGATCGGCCGGGGGCGCGCCGGGCTGAACCTTGTCGCCGGCTGGAACAAACCCGAGTACGACGCGATGGACGTCGACCTTCCCCAGGATCACGATGATCGCTACGCCTACGCGCAGGAGTGGTGGAGCATCGTGCGCCGGCTCTGGAGCGAGCCCGGCCGGTACGACATCGACGGCCGCTTCTGGAACCTTGCGGGCGTCGAGTCCTACCCCAAGCCCTACGACGGCCTGCCGCCGATCCTCAACGCCGGCTCCTCGACCCAGGGCCGGGACTTCGCTGCTCGCAACTCCAATGTCGTGTTCACGATCGTCGGCGGTCCCGAGGACGGCGCCGGGATCGTCGAGGCGGTCAAGGCCAACGCCCGTGACACCTATGACCGCGACGTCGGGGTGTTCTGTCCGGCTCACTGCGTGTGTCGGCCCTCACGTGCCGAGGCCGAGGAGTTTCACCGATGGTACGCGGAGGAGAACGCCGACTGGGATGCGGTCGATAACCTCATGGAGCTCCAGGGCCTGCACGCGCAATCGTTCACCCCGGACATGCTCGCGATGTACCGCGGCCGGCTCGCGGCGGGCCACGGGACCTGCCCCATCGTCGGCAGCCCCGACGACGTGGCCGCCGAGCTCAAGCGGTTCGCCGATGCGGGGCTTCGACGGAATGACCCTCAGTTTCGTCGACTACCTCACCGAGCTGGAGTTCTTCGCGGCGGAGGTGCTTCCGCGCCTTGAGCACCTCGGGGTGCGGCAGCCCCGCGAATGACTCGGCACCCCGACCGCCCGATCGAGCGCGAAGGAACCGTGTCGCAGTGTCCGACACACAGCTGCAAGACCGCCTGCTGCGCCGGTTGCTTGACGCCGACGATCGCCCCGCCAAGATCGAGATCCGGCGCGCTCTCGGCACCCTCGACCATGCAGTCGGCAACTACACTTAGAGCCCCCGCCTCGCAGCCGGACCTAAGGTCGGTACAACGTCACGACTGCTGGTTGCGGGGTCAAACTCATAGGGTCTCCCGGGGTCCCCCGGGGACGAAGAAGTCGACCGGAAGCGTGCTGAGCGAAGTGGCACCGTTGGCGTGGACGTGCCAGGTGTCCTGGAAGTACAGGCAAGTGCGCTCGTCCTGGGAGATCACGTGCGGATGCATCGAACAGATCATGTCCTCGCGCAACGGCACGTCGAACGGCTCACCGATCCGTGGGTGCTCGATCATCGTCATGCCGATCGAGTGGCCGGTGACGTGTCCGAGCTTCCACCCGCGACGATGAAACGGCTCGGCCACCGCGCGGTGCACCTCGCGAGCGGTGGCGCCGTCGTGCATCGCGGTGCAGCAGATCGCGTGGTACTCCTGATACGCCTCCATCATCCGTCTGGACTCCCGCGAGGGCTCGCCGCCGCACATCGGACGAGACACCTCGACCCAGTGCCCACCCGGTCCGGCTACCTCGAGTCCGTAGATGAGCATATCGTCGCGGCCGATCTGGCGCCCCTCGTCGGGCAGGCGCATCTCAGGCAGCGCCGCGCCATCGGGGCCTGTGAGGACCATGTCCATGGTCAGCCGGCGCGTGCCCCGGCTCACGAACGCCTGCTCGGCCACGGCCATCAGCTCGGCTTCGTTACGGCCTGGCTCCCAGGCCTCGACCACCGCCAGCACTCCGGCCTCGTTGATCTTCACCGACTCCCGGACCGAGCGAAGCTCGGCTGCCGATTTGACCGCCCGGGCGAGGTCGAACCCCTCGTCCCAGCGCACCATCCTGTCCTGGGGCAGCGCGGCGTAGTCACGCACGGTCATGACCAGGTCCATGCCGTACACGCCGACCCGGCTCCAACCGCGGTCGCGGATCCGCTCAGCTACCCACTTGCCCGGCGTATCGGCGAACACCCGGTCCTGCACCCAACCTTCGGAATGGTCTCCGACCCAGCGGCCCTCTCCGGGAAAGATGTTCGTCGGCGGCTCGTCCAGCGGGAGTAGAACGTAGGCGTAGCGGTGGAGGATCCGGAAGCCGGACAGGTAGAACATCGCGCCCTCGAAGCCGGTGTACTCGCTGGCGCACACCAGCACGGCATCGAGGCCGTCGCGCTCGGCGGCCTCTCGTACCAGCCGGTAGCGCCGCTTCACCTCTTCGCTCATGTGCTGTCTCCCACTCCTCTGCCGGTTGCGGCGATCATAGAACTCGTCTTGCGCGCCCGCGCTTGCGCGCCCGCGACCTTTCTGATCAAATATACGTAGCAGTTGACCCCCTTGGAAATTCCACCGGCCTCGCGCCGGGACCGGTGACGGGAGCTTTGAATCGATGACCGTTCCGCTGCGGATCGGCGTGATGCAGCTGACGATGGAGCCGCTCGAGGAGATTCTCGAGCATGCGCGGCAGCTGGACCAACGGGGCTTTGACACGATCTGGCTGGCGGAGGCGTATCCGTGGTGGCGCAAGCACTCGATGGAAGCGCGCTCGTCCACCGCGCTGTCGGCGCTGATTGGGCGCGAGACCGAGCGACTGACCGTGGGCTGGGGAATCATCTCCCCCTATACCCGCCATCCGCTCCAGGTGGCGATGGAGGCGCGGGTCACCCAGGAGGCGGTCGGCGGCGCGGATCGCTTCCGCCTCGGCTTCGGCGCCTCGAAGATCTTCATGAAGGAGATCG
>JALYZB010000510.1 GCA_030945945.1 Actinomycetota bacterium
GCACCGGAGATGGCCGGCGCCTACCGGGACGGAATGGTCGCCGAGGGGGCGACCGTGCTCGACGCCGGGCAGGTCGGGACCGAGATGCTGTATTTCCTGGTCGGTTCTCGGGAGCTGGATGGTGGCCTGATGTGCACCGCTTCGCACAATCCCAAGGCCTACACCGGGGCCAAGCTCGTCGGTCGTGGGGCCCTGGCCTTGTCGGGTGACTCGGGCATCGGCGACGTGCGCGACACGATCGCCCACGGTCTCGGCGTGGCGCCGGGAGGCGGGTCAGCGAGCGATGTCGAGATCGCGGCCGAGTTTCGTACCGCCGCGCTCCGGTTCATCGATCCGGCGCTGATCAAGCCGCTGAAGATCGTCGTGGACGGGGGCAACGGCATGGCCGGACCGATGGTCGGTCCGATCCTCGAGGACCTCGGGCTCGAGCTCGCCACCGCCTACTGGACGCCGGACGGCAACTTCCCCGATCACGAGCCCAACCCGCTGCTGCCCGAGAACCGCGAGTTCATCATGCGCGAGGTCGTGGCCCAGGGCGCGGCCCTCGGAATCGCCTGGGACGGCGACGCCGACCGCTGCTTCTTCATCGATGACACCGGCGCCTTTCTGGACGGTGACTTCCTCACCGCGCTGCTCGCCGAGGCGATCCTGGGCAAGAACCCGAGCGAGACGATCCTCTATGACGTGCGCGCCAGCCGGGCGGTGCCCGACACGGTCGCCGCCGCCGGCGGCACGGCGCTGATCAACCGGGTCGGCCACGCGTTCTTCAAGACGCGGATGCGCAGCGAGGGCGGCATCTTCGGCGGCGAGGTCTCCGGTCACTACTACTTCCGGGACTTCTACTGCGCGGACTCGGGCACGCTGCCCGCGCTGCTGCTGCTCGAGCTCGTCTCGGTCAAGGACGCCACCCTCTCCTCGCTGGTCGATCGCTACCGCACCAAGTACTTCATCTCCGGCGAGATCAACAGCGAGGTGTCCGACCCGCAGGCCAAGCTCGAGGAGCTGGCCGAGCGCTACTCCGACGCGACGCAGAGCCGCCTGGACGGGGTCTCGATCGACTATCCGGACTGGCACTTCAACGTCCGTTCCTCCAACACCGAGCCGCTGCTGCGGCTCTGTCTGGAATCCCTGCACTCGCGCGAGGACATGGAGGCCAAGCGTGACGAGGTACTGAGTGTGATCCGCTCGTGACGCCGGCCGGGGAGACGGCCGAGGGCCCCGAGCTGCAGGCGGCCAGCGCCGCGCCCGGAATCCACCGGATCGCCCTCCCCACCCCGTTCGCGGTCGGGCGGGTCAACTGCTACCTGCTCGAAGGTCGACCGCTGACGCTGGTCGACACCGGCCCCAACTCAGGCAAGAGCCTGGACGCGCTCGAGCTGGCGCTTGCCGCCCTCGGCCACGCGATCGAGGACCTCGACCTGATCGTCATCACCCACCAGCACATGGATCATCTCGGTCTCACCGAGGTGCTCGTGCGCCGGTCAGGAGCCGAGGTCGCGGCCCTGGACCTGCTCGCGGGATACCTGGAGCGCTTCAGCGCCGGGGTCAAGGCCGATGACGCCTTCTCGATGGACATCATGCGCCGCCACGGTGTTCCCAACGACCTCGCCACCGCGCTGGCGACCGTTGGCGCGGCGTTTCGCGCCTTCGGCTCCAGCGCGCGGGTCACGCGGCCGCTCGGCGACGGGGACGAGCTGGTGCTCGGCGACCATCGCCTGCAGGTGATGCACCGGCCCGGCCACAGCCCCTCGGACACCCTGTTCTGGGACGCCGACCGCGGAATCCTGCTGGGCGGCGACCATCTGCTGCCCCACATCTCGTCAAATCCCCTGATCAGCCGCCCGCTGGACGGGCCCGGCACCGGCGAGCGCCCGCGGGCGCTGATCGCCTACATCGCGTCGATGCGGCTCACCCGTGAGCTGCCGATCACGGTCGTGCTGCCGGGTCACGGCGATCCCTTCGGCGACCACACCAGCCTCATCGACGAGCGGCTGCGGATGCACGGGCGCCGCGCCGACAAGCTGCTGGGCATGCTCGCGCCGGGGTCGCTGACCGCCTTCGAGCTCGCCCAGCGCATGTGGGGCAACGTCGCCGTCACCCAGGCCTATCTAACCCTTTCCGAGGCCCTCGGCCACATGGATCTGCTGGTCGCCGACGGACGCGCCGAGGAGATCGTGGAGGCCGGAATCAGCCGCTTCAGGGCGACCCAGTCGTCGGTGGCAATCGGACAGTCCGAGGCGGATTAGGTAGTTTCCACGGATTCGCTTCGGCTGCCTCCACGCCGATGTCGTGGGTGGGTATGTCCAGCCGTCGTCAGCAGCGCGCCACCACGCGTGCGCAGCGCGTGCCCGCACAGCCGAGCTCGGAGCAGACGGGGCTGCTGCGACGCGTCCCGGCGATCCTCTATATCGCTGACCCTGGCCAGTCGGGCGTCTGGCACTACGTCAGCCCCCAGATCGAGTGGATCCTCGGCTTCAGCTCCGAAGAGTGGTGCGCGGACCCGGAGTTGTGGGCCGACCGCCTGCACCCCGACGATCGAGCGCGGGTGATCCTGACCGAGACCGGGATCCTGCAGGGCGCGGCCTCGAGCGGGGCCTACGAGTACCGGCTCGTGCACCGCGACGGAAGCATCGTCTGGGTGCGCGACGACGCCCTGCTGATCGAGGACGAGGACGGCGAAACCCGCTGGCATGGGGTCATGTCGGATATCACCGAGCAGAAAGAGGCCGAGGCCGAGCTCGAGCGCCGGGCCGCCCAACAGGCTGCGGTGGCGCGCTTGGGCGAACACGCGCTGGAGGGTGCCAGCACCTCAGACCTGATGGCCGAGGCCGTGCGCGCTACGGCGCAACTGCTCGAGCTCGAGATCGCGGCGGTGCTCGAGCTGGTGCCCGGCGGCGACGCCTTCCTGTTTCGCTCCACGCTCGGCCTCCCGGACACGACGGGCATGAAGCTCCCGGCCGACACGGCCTCCCAAGCCGGTTACACGATCCTCAGCAAGGGACCGGTGGTCGTACGTGACTGGGAGACCGAGACGCGCTTCAGTCGCTCGGCGGTCATGGGCGAGCTCGGCGTCCGCAGCGGCCTGACGGTGGTGATCGAGGGTCGCCGCGCCCCGTTCGGCGTGCTTGGCCTGCACTCCCCGGAGGTGCGCGAGTTCCGCCCCGAGGACATCGACTTCGCCCAGGCGATCGCCAACGTGCTCGGCGATGCCTTCGAGCGCCAGCTCACCGACGATCATATGCGCCACCGCGCGCTGCACGACGACCTCACCGGCCTGCCCAATCGCCTGCTGTTCATGGACCGCCTCGGACAGGCGCTCGAGCGCCTGCGCCGCCGCTCAAACCGCCTGAGCGCGATCCTCTTCCTGGATCTGGACCGCTTCAACCTCATCAACGAGAGCCTCGGTCACGCCGTCGGCAACGAGCTGCTCGCCGCCACCGCTCCGCGGCTCAAGCAGGCGGTGGGCTCCAGCGACACGGTGGCCCGCTTCGGGGGTGACGAGTTCGGGATCCTGCTCGAGGAGGTCTCCTCCGAACAGGATGCAGTCGACATGGCCGAGCGGATTGCCGCGGTCTTCACAGGTCCGTTCGTGCTCAGTGGCGACGAGCATTTCGTGAGCGCCAGCATCGGCATCGCGCTGGGCGAAGGGGGCGAGCGCCCCGAGGACGTGGTCCGGGATGCCGACACGGCGATGTATCGCGCCAAGGAGCGCGGCCGTGCCCGGTATGAGCTCTTCGACGAGCGCCTGCGCGGTCGCGCACTCAGTCGCCTGCAGGTCGAGAGCGACCTACGACGCGCGTTGGAGCGCAACGAGCTGACGCTCGACTATCAGCCTCTCGTCTCGCTGCACGACTTCTCGATCGTCGGCGTCGAGGCGCTGATCCGCTGGGAGCACCCCGAACGCGGACGGATCGAGCCGGCTGACTTCATTCCCGTGGCCGAGGAGAACGGGCTGATCGAGCCGATCGGGCGCTGGGTCCTCGAGCACGCGTGCCGCCAGGCGGCCGCGTGGCACCGCGGGCGGCCCGATGCCGCCCCGATCTCGATGGCGGTCAACCTGTCGGCGGTGCAGGTATCCAGCCGCGGCCTGATCGACACCGTGGCCGGCGCGCTGCGCGCCTCCGGCCTGGACCCGAGCTGGCTCTCGCTGGAGGTCACCGAGAGCGTGATGCTCGCTGACGCCGACGCCGACGGCCTCGGGGATGTGCTGGCCAGGCTCAAGGCGCTCGGCGTGCAGCTCGTGCTCGACGACTTCGGGACCGGCTATTCATCGCTCTCGTATCTGACCCGGCTGCCGATCAATGTGCTCAAGGTCGACCGCTCGTTCATCGACGGTCTTGGCACCGAGCCTCGCGACACCGCGATCACCGAGGCGATCGTCGCCATGTCTCACGCCCTGTCCCTGCGCGTCGTCGGAGAGGGCGCCGAGACCGGCCTGCAGGTGGCCGAGCTCAGCCGCCTGGGCTGTGACTACGTCCAGGGCTATCACTTCTCGCCGCCGGTGTCCGCAGACGCGATCACCGCGATGCTGACCGCCGGCCCGGGATGGCTGACCTCCGCGCCGCGACGGAGCAGCCACCCTCACTGATAGGCGCTCGTCCCGGGTCGCATCGGCGAGACCGTGGCGGCTCCGCACTCGGCCGCCCCCTCGGGGATCGTGACGTGCAGCGTCGCGGTGTCGTCGGGCGGATAGACCTGCAGGCCGCGGGCGGTCGTGCAGCCCGCCGGTGAGGCGTTGCCGTGCGTCACCGCGAGGCGAAAGGATGCCGAGGCCCCGGGAGCGAGCACGATCGCGACGACTCCGACGTGACCGAAGAAATCGTCGGTGATGCGCTGTGAGCGGGTCGGTAACCGGCCGCCGGAGGCGTCGAGGAACTGCACACCCGGGTATCCGAAGGTCCGGCAGCTCGCCGAGCCCGTGTTGCGGACCCCGAAACCCAGCTCGCCGTGGCCGGTGGCCCCCTGCTGACCCAGGAAGCGCAACGCCAGCCCGGCCGCCCGGCACGCCGGCGGCCCACCGCTGCCCGACGCCGCCGAACTGGTGCTCGCGCTCGAGCTGACGGTGCTGGTGATCGTCGTCGTCGAGACGCTCCGGGTCCCGGCGCCGGCCGGGGGGCGAGCCGTATTCAGCGTGCTGGTGCCGGCTCCCGTGCCTGCGCAGGCGGCGAGCACCACGGCCACCGCGAGCGCCGCCGCAACGCAGGTGGTTGCGCGGTGCAGGGAGGGACGCCGCATCGCGACAGTGTGGCCGATCGACGGGACGATCCATGCGATCGGCGTGTCACCATGGCGGCGATGCGCCACGCCCCTGCCCCCGGAACCCAGCGGCCGCGACGCCGGCGCCACGTCGATTGGGAGCTGATCGTGTGCGGGATGCGCGGCCACGTGCTGGTCGGGCGTGACGCTCAGACGCCGCGGCCCGAGGACGCGCCCCTGGTCTTTGACGACCACGAGGTCCGCTGGCATCGCTGCCTGCGCTGCGATTCCTGGCTGGCGCTGGCCCGGCCCGAGCCCGGGAACCGGCCACATCCACCCGAGCGCGACGAGATCGAGCTGCCGCCGCGCGGCAAGGCGCTGCGCGACAAGATCGTCCTGCGGCTGATCGCCGTCGACCGGGCCCTGCACTTCGTCGTTCTGGGCCTGCTCGGTGTCGCGGTGCTGCTGTTCGCGTCTGACCGCAGCTCGGTCAGGACGGCGTTCTACCGCGTGCTGACGGCAATCCAGGGCGGCGTCGCCGGAGGGCCGATTCAGACCACAGGCCACGTCGGGATCCTGCACGAGCTCGACAAGCTGTTCACGCTGCGCACCGCGACGCTGCAGGAGGCCGGCCTGGCCCTGCTCGTCTACGCGCTGCTGGAGGGGATCGAGGCCGTCGGGCTGTGGTACGCCAGACGCTGGGCCGAATACCTCACCTTCCTGGCCACCACCATCCTGCTGCCGCTGGAGATCTACGAGATCATCCACAAGGGCACGCCGCTGAAGGTGATCGGCTTCATCATCAACCTTGCCGTGGTCATCTATCTGCTCTACAAGAAGCGACTGTTCGGTCTGCGTGGGGGTG
>JALYZB010000511.1 GCA_030945945.1 Actinomycetota bacterium
GGCGTGCGGCGACGATCAGCTCGACGGCGTGCACGGCGCATGCGCGGATCTCGATCTCCTCGGGCGAGCCATGGAGGATGAGCTGTTCGCGGTCGATGCGGGCCACGAGCGCGGGATCGAAGCGCAGGACCCCGTCCAGGCGCAGGACGTGCGGCACGAGGTTGTCCGCGAACATCGTCAGCGCTCAGGTCCCGCCAGTCGGCGACTTTGGCACGCTGCAGGTCCGCGGCAGCGATCTGAGCCCGTTTGAGGAAGGAGAGCTCCAACCCCCGATGGCGAGCGCGGTCCGCAAAGCAATCCCACGTGCCGAGCCGGCGCGCGAGGCTCACCGCCGAGCCGCCGGCGGCGTCGACCACGGCGGCGAAGCGGCCCTCGTGATCGGCGGTCACGTGATGGCCGAGATCGCGCAGCGAGGCGGCGTAGAGGGCCATCAGCGGATGACCGGCCTCCTGGCCGAGGATGGACGCGATCGTGGGCGCGCTGACCGTGGCCAGCGTGGACGCCGTCCACGGCCCGTTTCGCCGGCGGTGCTCGGCCAGCGCCTCGGCGACCGTTCCGTAGCCCGACCGCCCGGCGCGCTTGCGCAGGGTGGGAAACCAGCCCGAGCCGAAGTTGATCGCATCAAGGGCGACGGTGTCGGCGGCAGCATGCTCTCGGTCGGAGCCGGTGAGCCGCGGGCCGGGGGCGGTGATGCGCTGAAGCGGCAGCGAGCCGGAGTAGGCGGCGATCGCCTCGTTAACGATCTGCACCCAGCGGGCCTCTGAGGCCACCTGGGCACACGCGGCGCGAAGGTCGTCCATGCCCGACAGGATGCAGGTCGGCAGGCGATCGAGCCCGCCGCTCCGAACGCTAACGTCAATCGCGAGCCATGTCGGAGCTGACCACCGAGCTCGAGAGCCTGCTGTCCGGGCTCAACGAGCCACAACGCGATGCCGTCACCTATGGCGAGGGGCCGCAGCTGATCCTGGCCGGGGCCGGGTCCGGCAAGACGCGCGTGTTGACCCACCGGATCGCCTATCTGGTGGCGATCGGCGCCGCCAGGCCCAACGAGATCCTGGCGATCACCTTCACCAACAAGGCGGCGTCGGAGATGCGCGATCGCGCCGAACTGCTCGTCGGCCGTCAGGTGCGCGCGATGTGGGTGATGACCTTCCACGCCGCCTGCGCGCGGATGCTCCGCGCCGAGGCCCAGCGGCTGGGTTATACGCGCCAGTTCACGATCTATGACACCGCCGACTCGCGGCGCCTGATCAAGCGCTGCCTGGACGAGCACGGGATCGATCCCAAACGCTTCACTCCGGCCTCGATCGGCTCGCAGATCTCCGACGCCAAGAACAAGCTGCGCGACGCCGACGCGTACGCCCAGATGGTCGGCTCGTTCTTCGAGCAGACCGTCGCCGATGTCTACCGCTCCTATGAGCGCGAGCTGCACCGCATGAACGCGATGGATTTCGATGACCTGCTCGTGCGCTCGGTCAACGTGCTCGAGCTCTTCCCTGAGGTCCGGGAGCGCTACGCCAACGGGTTTCGGCATGTGATGGTCGACGAGTATCAGGACACCAACCATGTTCAGTACCGGTGGCTGCAACTGCTCGCGGGCGGCACCGACGGCGAAGCCGTTGGTCACCGCAACCTGATGGTGGTCGGGGACGATGCTCAGTGCCTGGTCGAGGGCACCCACGTGACGATGGCCGACGGCACCGAACGGCCAATCGAGCAGGTCCGCGCCGGCGATCAGGTCCTATCGGGTTATGGCAGCGGCGACTTTCGCGCGGCCGAGGTGCGGCGGGTGCACCCGTCTCAGCGAACCGACGGCATTGCCATCACCACGCGGTCGGGACGGCGGCTGGTCAGCACGCCCGAGCACGTTCATTTTGCGGGCTATCAGCTCGGGCGCACGCCCCAGCTCTATATGACCTATCTGATGCTGCGCCGCGATCGCGGCTTTCGGGTCGGCACGACGCGGACCGATACCAATGGACAGGTCAAGCCGGTCGTGGGCGTCGCTGGTCGTCTGCGCGGGGAACGAGCCGACGCTGCCTGGGTCGTATCGACGCACACGTCAGAGGCCGAGGCACGCTATGCGGAGGCGCTGCTCTCGGTCCGCTACGGCCTTCCGACACTCCCGTTCTCGGCTCGACGGGTCCATGGATGCGACGGACGCTCCCTGGTTGGTGACCAGGCGCTGCTCGACCGCCTCTTCGCTGAGCACGACAGTGCCTCGGGGGCGGTTCGGCTGATCGCTGATGAGGGGCTGTTCCTAGACCAACCTCACTTCCAAGCTGGGACGTACACGAAGACCGATGTGCGCCGCCGCCGTCTTGCCATCTCACTGTGCGGCGACCGGCGGGGCCGCCGGCCGATGCATCGCATCTCGCTGTTCGGCTATGACGAGGGCGGGCGACAGGACCTGGAGCGCATCGGCCTCAGCGTACGTCCCGCTCGGCGAGGTTCGGACGGATGGCGTTTTGAGACGGCCTGCGCGGACATGGCGACGATCGAGCAGACGGCGAGGCGGATCGCAGAAACGCTCGGCAACGTGGCGATCCGGCCCACCGCCCGTCTGGGTCACAACCGAGACGGGCTGGCGGCGAACTCGCTGCCCTTTATCCCGGCGTCGTCGGTGCGTCCCGGAATGGCGATGTTCGACCAGGAGGGCGGCTACGACGTCGTCGAATCCGTCGAACGGGTCGTGCTCGACCGTCCCGTCTATGACTTGGACATCGACGGCACCCACAACTTCGTGGCCAGCGGTCTGGTCACGCACAACTCGATCTATGGGTTTCGTGGCGCGGACATTGCGAACATCTTGAATTTCGAGGACACCTTCGCGGACGCCCATGTGGTCAAGCTCGAGCAGAACTACCGCTCGACCCAGACGATCCTCGACGCCGCCAACGCGGTGATCCGCAACAACCGGGGTCAGAAGCCCAAGTCGCTGTGGACCGAGCTCGGGACGGGGGATCCGATCAAGATCCGCGAGCTCGACGACGAGCACGCCGAGGCGCGGTTCGTGACCGGAGAGATCCAGCGGCTCGTCGACGGCGGGGCCTCCCGCTCGGAGGTCGCGGTCTTCTACCGCACCAACTCGCAGTCGCGGGTGCTCGAGGACACGCTGGTCCGGGCCGAGATCGCCTACCAGGTGATCGGCGGCACCAAGTTCTATGACCGGGCCGAGATCAAGGACGCGATCGCCTACCTGACCGTGCTCGCCAATCCGCAGGACGTGGGCGCGTTCACGCGCATCGTCAACTCACCCCGGCGGGGCATCGGCGCCACCTCGATCTCGCGGGTGCTCGCGTACGCCAACACGAGCGGGGAGACGGTGTGGGAGTTGGCCGCCGCGCCCGAGATGGTCCCCGGCCTGGGTGCGGCCGCGATCAAGGCACTGCGCCGGTTCATGGGCACGATGGAGCCGCTGCGGGAGCGTCTCGAGGGGGGTGCGACGATCTCCAACCTGCTGCAGGACGCCTTGCGCGAGACCGGCTACCGCGAAGCGCTGGAGAACGAGCGCACGATCGAGGCCCAGGGGCGGCTGGAGAACCTCGAGGAGCTGGTCAACGTGGGGGTCGAGTACGACACCGCGGCCGGAGGTGATGGCACCCTGGCCGAGTTCCTGCAGCAGGTTGCCCTCGTCGCCGACGTCGATGCCCGGACCGACGACGAAGGCCTGGTCACGCTGATGACGCTGCACAACGCCAAGGGTCTGGAGTATCCGATTGTGTTCATGATCGGGTGCGAGGAGGGTATGTTCCCGCACTCGCGCGCGCTGGATGAGGGTGGCCTGGAGGAGGAGCGCCGCCTCTGCTACGTCGGCATCACCCGGGCCGAGCGTGATCTGTATCTCACCTCAGCAAGGACGCGCACCGTGTTCGGGGCGCGCAGCTTCGGCGCTCCGAGCCGGTTCGTCGGCGAGATCCCCGAGGACCTGACCGACCGCGAGCAGATGGTCAGTCGCGGGTTTGGTTCCTACCGGGCACGCGCCACCTCGTGGAGCTCGCCGGGCTCCGGAGCAGGTGCCGGATGGGAGGCGTCGGAGGCGTCCGAGCGCTCGGCCGCCGCCTACCGGCTCGGTGAAGACGTGATGCACGCCGCCTTTGGTGAGGGCGTCGTCACCGGAATCGAACCCGGCGGGATCGTGGTCATCCGATTCCGCGATCGCTCCGAGCGCAAACTGGTCGCCGACCTGGCGCCGATCTCCAAGCGGTGAGCATGGCGTCCGCGGCCGACGACGAAAAGCCCCCCGGGTCTGACGCGCCGGCGAGGTCCGGTCCGCCGAGCGCCCCGCGCGTCTATCGCGGGGAGCTGACCAGCGCGCTGGGCGCGCTGCTGCTGCTGGTCTTCATGTTCGCCACTAAGTGGTACGGGGTGGCCGGCGTGCCGGATCCGTCCGCCGCGCGGCCGGCGATCTCGACCGCCGAGAACGCGTGGGACGGCCTGTCGCTCGTGCGTTGGGTGATGCTGCTCTGCGTGTGCGCAGCGCTCGGCTCGGTCGTCCTGCACGCCAGCCAGCGGTCGCACGGAACCCGGACCGACACGAGCCTTCCGATCCTCGGACTCGGAGGACTGACGTTCGCCCTGCTCTTCTACCGGGTGCTGTTGGTCCTGCCTCAGGGCAGCAGGGTGATCGACCAGAAGCTCGGAGCCGTGCTCGGCCTCACGTGCGCACTGGCGATCACGCTCGGTGGCGTCGAGTCCGTGCACGAGCAGCGGCGCTTTCAACGCGCGGTCGCGCAGCGGCCCCGGCGCCGGCAACGCCAAGCCCTGGCGTCGGGCAAAACCGCGCGGTAGGGTGGACGCGCCCGCTGCGGTCGTCAAGCACCGCAGGAAGGACCGGACAAAGCACGAACTGACATCGTGCACATCGGCACTCAACCTGGGGAGGGCTCATGAATACCACCAACTTCACCCGTGATGACTGGATCATCGGCGGGGTCGCGTTGTTGCTCGTCATCGACCTGTTGTTCCTGCCGTGGTTCGATCTCTCGGCGGGCCCGTTCTCGATTTCGCTCACCGCCACCGACGCACCGTCGGGCTGGGCGGGCATCCTCGCCGTTCTCGCCGCCGTGGCGCTGATCGCGGATCTGGCCATCGAGCGGATGTCGCCGCAAACCACGCTGCCGTCCGTTAACGGCAGCCGGGTCGAGACGCGGTTCATCCTCGCCTGCGTGGCCGCGGTGTTCGTGTTTCTGAAGTTCGTGTTCAACATTCACTTCAGTGACTTCGGGTTCGGCTTCTGGCTGGGCGTGATCCTCACCGCCGGCCTGGTCTACGTGGCCCTGCAGGCGCGCCACTCGCACGTCGGCGTGGCCAGCGTTTAGGCCGCGGCGCGGCTTCGGATGGACTTCCGGGTGTCGCGCCTGCGGTCCGGGGAGATCATCGCCGCAACCGCGGCGGTGATCCTCCTCGTGGACCTGCTGGCACTGTCCTGGTACTCGGTCAGTGGGCCGGCCGAGGGCTCGGCGACCGGTTGGGAGGCGCTGACCGTGCTGCGCTGGCTGATCCTCGTCACGGTGGCCACCGCCCTTGCGCTGGCCTGGTTTCAGGCCACCCGCCGAGCGCCCGCACTCCCGTCGAGCCTGAGCGCGGTCGCCACGGTGCTCGGCACGATCACCGCGCTCACGCTGATCTGGCGCGTTCTGATCAGCCTGCCGGGCCCGAATCGGTCCGCGCTGAGTATCAGCGCCGACCCGGGCGCCTACGTCGGACTGCTGAGCGCGCTGATCCTCGCCGCCGGTGCGCTCTGGTCGCTGCGGGAGGAGGATCCTCCCGACCCGGTCCGCAACGCGGCGATTCCCATCGTCCCCCTGCCCGAGTGATTCGTGGTCGATGACGTCAACCGCCGATCGCGCTCGCTGGTCGGTATGGACGTATGACGCTGGTCCTCGTGCGTCGTATCGTTCGCGGGTTGAACGATGCGGGGTGTTGAGGGCTCGTAGAGGCCAGAGCCGCATAGGACCGTGGAGGACCAGCCATGCCTGACGTCACACCTTCTTTGCAGCCTGGCCGAGTGCGTTGGTGGGTCGCGATTGATCAGCCCAGGTTCTTGATCGTGGCTGGGGTGTTGTCGCCGGTGACGGTGACAGGCCGGAGGTGTGCCGGATTGAGAGGACCGAGCAGGCGATCCGGCGGTTCATCGACAAGCTGGGCGGCCCGGCGGGCCTGTCAGTCTGCTAGGAGGCCGGGCCCGGCGGCTTCGCGCTGTGGCGACGGTTGACCAAGCTCGGGGTGGCGTGCGACGTCGTCGCGCCGTCGCTGATC
>JALYZB010000035.1 GCA_030945945.1 Actinomycetota bacterium
AGGCCCGCGACTGGGAGCACGGCGTGTTCCTGGGCTCGATCATGTCCTCAGAGACCACCGCGGCCGCAGCCGGTCAGGTCGGCCGGCTGCGCTTTGACCCGATGGCGATGCTGCCGTTCTGCGGCTACCACATGGGCGACTACTTCGCCCACTGGCTGAAGATGGGGGCCCGTGACGGCGCCAAGCTGCCCAAGGTGTTCTACGTCAATTGGTTCCGCAAGGACGAGAACGGTAAGTTCATGTGGCCCGGCTACGGCGAGAACTCGCGCGTGCTGGCCTGGATGTTCAACCGCGTCACCGGCGAGGCCCAGGCGCAGGAGACCGCGATCGGTCTCGTGCCTGCGGCCGGGGCGATCGACACCGAAGGCCTCGACGTCTCCGAGGCGACGATGAACCGCCTGCTCGCGGTCGACATCGACGGCTGGACCGCCACGTTGGCGCAGATCAAGGAGCATTACGCCGAGTTCGGGGCCACGCTTCCGGCGCCGTTGCGCAGCCAGCTCGAGGCGCTCGAGGCGCGCCTCGCGGCCTAGCTTGGCGCCCGGGGCCTAGCCTGGAGGGGAGCGATGGCGCTCCCCTTCATCCCCTCTGACGCCGTGATGCTCGCCGTCCAGGCCGGCGTCGTGGCCGTGCCCCGCCGGGCCCCGGAGCCCGCCGTCCTACGGCGGCTCTCCGGGCCGGCCTGGGCGATCATCCCGATTGCGTCGATCGTCGGCGTGGTGTTCGCGATCCGCTACGTATCGGCGACCGCGACCGGGATCACCTATCTGGCCCTGGTCGCCGTTCCGCTGCTGGCGGCCGCCGCGCTGGGCTGGGCGATGCGCGGCGCTCGGCCCTGGCTGATGCCGATCGCCGCCGGTCTCTTCGCGGTTGCGTGGGCGAGCCGGAGCACGCTCTGGGGCCAGGGAGCGGCCACGCTGCTGTCCGCGCTGAGCTGCGTGACCCTCGGGGTCCTGCTCGCCAGCGTGACGCCGCCGCGCTGGCTCAAGCTGGGGATTGTGGCCATGGCCGTCGCCGACAGCTGGCTGGTGCTCACGGATCTGCTGCAGGCACCCAACGCGACGCTGGTGGCCGCGAGCCCCGGCCGCGGGCTGCCTCAGCTGCAGTCCGAGCTGTTCGGCTCGGTCTCGATGGGCTACGGCGACCTGTTCGTGGCCGGACTGCTCGGGGCGGTGCTGGTCCGAGAGGGACGCTCACGGGGGTGGTCGGCGCTGCTCACGTTCGTCCTCGCGGGCCTGTTCGATCTGCTGTTCTTCGTGCTCAACGAGCTGCCGGCCACGGTTCCCGTGGCCCTGGCAATGATCGTGATCGAGCTCTGGCGGCTGTGGGAGCGCCGGCGGGCCGGCGACGGCGTCAGTGCTGGTCGCCGCCGGTCGAGGCCGGCGGCCGCGACTCCTCCGCCAACGACGTGATGGACAGCAGGCCGCGGGCGGCCTCCTCGAGCACCTCGGTGGCCTCCTCGGCCGAACGTGAGTAGAGCTCGACCAGCAGGTGCACGACGATCTTCTCCTCGTCGTGCTTGTGAAAGCGCACGTGGGTGAAGAACTCGCGGGTGCCGTTGTCGCCGAAGGCGGCATAGGAGAGGGCGTCGCCGGCCTCGGGGCCCGAGCACGTCTCGACATCGTCGGCGCTGACGGTGACCGTGCAGGAAGCGACCCAGGGCGTCCCGGCGATCATTCGTTCCCAGCGATCCTCGATCGGCTCGACGCGGCCGTTGTGGAAGCCGAGGTGGGGCTGGTCGTGCATGCATTCCAGGCACTGCACGACGGCCTCCTGCATCTCGTCCACCACCTCGCCCCGTTCGCCCGACTCGGGGTCGATGCGGTGGATCCCCTCGTAATGAACCTGCACCTCGAGGTTCTGCGACCAGCAGCGGTAGCAGCGCAGCCAGCTGCGTACCTCGATGGAACCCTCCATCGCGAGGATTGTAGGACGCCGGTCGGAGTGCCTATGCTCGGGCTGCGATGCGCGAGCTCGTGGGAGTGATCCTGGCCGGGGGACAGGGCCGCCGGCTCGGCGGGGCCAAGGCGACGATCTCACTGGCCGGGCGCCCGCTGCTGACCCATCCGTTGGGCGCCATGCACGCCGCGCTGGCCGGCGATCAGCGGACGCCGGGAGACGGGCCGAGGCTCGCCGTCGTCGCCAAGCCCGGCACGTCGCTGCCCGCCCTGGGCGCGGTGCCGTTGTGGACCGAGCCGAGTGAGCCTTCACACCCGCTGGTGGGTCTGATCAGGGCGCTGGAGGGCGCGGGGGGGCGCGCCGTGCTTGTCTGCCCGGTGGACCTGCCCTTTATCACCCCGGCGACCCTGCGCCGGCTGGCCGTGACCCCGTCTCTCCGCGCGCCGGCGCTGCTGGCGGCATATGACGGCATCGCCGAGCCGCTGCTGGGGCGCTGGGAGCCGGCCGCCCTGGCGGGGCTGCGGTCGGCGCTGCGCGACGGCACCGCGGATTCGCTGCCGCCCATGCGCGCGGTGGCCCATCGCCTCGGCGCGCACCTGATCGAGGTCGATGCCGACGAGCTCGAGAACGTCAACACACCCGCGGACCTGGCGCGCGCCCAGGCGCGTCTGATCACCCGAACGTGAACGAGTAGGCGCTCACGCCGGGCGGAATCCGCACGGTGAGCGTGTGCTGACCGGCGGTCGGGCTGTGCACGAGCGTGTAGAGACGCTGCTCTCGGACGGAGAACGGGGGCTGAGCGTGGCCGTCGACGACGGCGTCCACGCTCCGCGGCCGGTTGCCGGCCGAGGTGAGCACGAGGTAGACGTTGGCGGCCTGGTAGCGAACCGTGATCGAGGCGCCCGGCGCGACCGGAGTCCCGGCCGCGGAGTTGATGCGCCAGGTGCCATGCAGCCCGAACTCGTTCAGCAGCGGGTTGCGGACTCCGGGGTAGAAGTGCACTCCGCGCGCCGGCGGCTGCGCGAAGCCCTGCGCGCGGTCGGCGTTGAGGTAGGTCTCGGGCGTGGCCAGCTGAGCCGAGGGCAGCGTCGCGTGCGCGGTCATCGGCGCGGGCAGATGCCGGGCGCCGGCGGCCGCAAGTAGCGCCCGGACGGCCGCCTCGTCGGCGCGATAGTTGCCCTCCCCGAACTGGGTGTGGCGGACCTGGCCCTGGGCGTCGATCAGGTACTCGGCGGGCCAGTACTGGTTCTGGTACGCGTTCCAGGTTCCGTAGGCGTTGTCCTGGACCACCGGATAGCGCAGGCCATCGGAGGCGATCGCCTGGGCGACGTTGCCCGCCTCTTGTTCGAAGGTGAACTCGGGCGTCTCGACGCCGACGATCTCAAGGCCATAGCGGTGATAGGTGGCGTACAGGCCCTTGAGGAAGGGCAATGTGCGGATGCAGTTGATGCACGTGTAGGTCCAGAAGTCGACGAGGACCACCTTGCCGCGCAGGCCGCCCAGGCTCAGGCCGCGCCCCCCGGGCGTGTTGAACCACCGTTGGGTCCGGGTGAAGTCAGGCGCAGGACCGAGTTGAGGCAGGGCGGGGGTGTTCACGCCGGGGATCGCCACCCCGGGCGCGGTCGCCACGGCGGCGCCAGCAGCCGCACGCTGGCGGCTGGCAAAGCCCGACACCGGCCGCAGCGAGGCGAGCCGGTTCTGGACCGCGCTGGAATTCTCCAGGTTGCGGGTCGGGTCCACCAAGATCGCCGGCAGGCTCGTATCGCGAGCCAGGGCCTCCTCGAAGCGGACATCGAGGTTTAGGACCATGACCACGCCGGTGATCAGCAGGACGACTCCGAGCGTGCGCTCGACGGTGTGGCCGCGCGCCCGGCGGCGGATGCGCTCCAGCACCGCGCGGCCGCCGAGGCCGTAGAGCAGCATGACCGCCGAGAGCCCGACGGCGTAGGCGAGCGCGACGGCGACGACCCGGACCGAGGCGCCACCCGAGGCGCTGACCGACGTGACCGCGGCCAGGATCGGACCGGCGCACGGCGCGCAGACGAAGCCGAGCGCGGCGCCGACGCCCAGCCCGGACCAGAACCCGGTCCCACGGCTGCGGGGCCCAAAGCGGCCCAGGCGCGAGAGCGGCGCCTGGATGCGCTCGGCCAGCTTGGGCACGAGCAGGACGACGCCGAAGGCGACGAGCACGACCACGGCGACCGTCCGGGCGGCTCCCGCGGCGAGCCCGACTCCCTTGACCAGCGAGGCCAGAGCGACGATCGCGATCGTGAAGGCGAGGGCGAGGCCGAGCACGATCCCGATTGGACGGCGCCGGCCGCCGAGCGCGCTGGCCGACAGCAGGGCCGGAAGGACCGGAAGCACGCAGGGGGTGATCGCCGTGCCGGCGCCGGCGACGAGTGCGAACAGGAGGAGGAGCAGCATCGGATGGTTCTACGTCAACGGAGCCGTATCGGGCCACCGGCTGTCAGATGATGCCCGGCAAAGGTTGCGACGGTCTTACGACTTCACTAACCGCCGATGGCGGACATGCTGCGCAGCGGTTGGATGAAGCCCTGCTCCCCGACGTGGTGCTTGAGCTCCTTGCGCCAGACGGCCTCGCGGATGATCGCCTCGATCTCGTGATCGTCGGCGCCGGCCCGCAGCGGACCCCGCAGGTCGGTCTCGTTCAGCGAGAACAGGCACGTCCGCAGCCGACCGTCCGCGGTCAGCCGGACCCGGTTGCAGTCCCCGCAGAACGGCTCGGAGACCGGGTTGATGAAGCCGACCCGGCCGTGACCGTCAGCGAAGCGATAGGTGCGCGCGGTCGCATTCGGCGCACGGGGCTCGGCCTCGAGCGGATACACGGCGTTGATCGCGTCACGGATCTCGGCACCGGTCAGGACTTGGTCGGGCGTCCAGGCACGATCCGCGTCCAGGGGCATGAACTCGATGAAGCGGATCTCGTACGGGGTTCGCCGGGCCAGCTCGGCGAACGGAATCACCTCGAGCTCGGTGAAACCGCGGATGGCGACGGCGTTGACCTTGATCGGGTGCGCCTCGGGAAAGCTCGACAGGGTCTGGAGGCCGGCCAGCACCTGATCCAGGGCGTCGCGGCGGGTCAGCGCATAGAAGCGGTCGGCCTGTAGGGAGTCGACCGAGACGTTGAAGCGGTCGATCCCGGCCGCCACGAGCCGCTCCGCGTCGCGCGTCAGCAAAAAGCCGTTGGTGGTGACCGACAGCTCGTGCACGTCGTCGAGGGCTGCGAGCATGCCGGCCAGGGTCGGGAAGTCCCGGCGCACGAGCGGCTCACCGCCGGTCAGGCGGATATCGCGCACGCCCATCGCCGCGAAGATCGCCACCAGCCGGGTGATCTCCTCGAAGCTGAGGATCTCAACGCGCTCCAGCCAGGGCAGCCCTTCGGCGGGCATGCAGTACTGGCAGCGGAAGTTGCACCGGTCGGTGACCGAGACGCGCAGATCACCGATCCGGCGACCGTGACCATCCTGCAGCGGTTCTGAGCCCATCGTCCAGAGGATACTCTTGACGCCATGCGGTCCGCCCGGGCGCTGGTCACGGTGACACTCGTCCTCGGCGTGGGTGGCTGCGGGAGCGTGAGCCCGATCGATCAGGTCGGTGCCAAGGTGCGCCAGTTCGCCACCGCGACCGACACCCGCAACCCACGGGTGCTGTGCGACCAGGTGCTCGCGCCGGCGCTGGTGAATCGGCTCACCGCCGCCGGGCTGAGCTGCCGGCAGGCGATGAAGGTGTTCGTCTCCAGCGTCTCGCATCCGACCCTGAGCGTCTCCAAGGTCAGCGTGTCCGGCGCCACGGCCTCGGCGGGCGTGCGCGCCGGGGCCGCCGGGCAGGCGGCGGCCCTGGAGTCTGTCCAGCTGGTCCGGACCGCCCAGGGCTGGCGGCTGGTCTCGCTGGCCGCGCCGCGCTGGGGCTCCCGACGAAGCAGGTATGGGATTGGGTGAGGTCTGGCGCCGCGAGACGGCCGCACAAGACCGCCAGATGCAATGTCGGGAGCCCCTTAGGCCAGCAGCCCGAAGGCGACGACGTCCTGGCGGCCCTCCGCGTGGGTGAGGTAGGACCGCAGCAGCGCCTCCCGAGTGAAGCTGGCGCGCTCGGCGACACGCTGGGAGGCGAGGTTGCCGGCTCCGGCGAGCAGGTCGATGCGCTGCAGCGCCAGCGCCGCAAAGCCCCAGCGGCAGATCAGCCCGACGGCGCGGGTCGCGTGGCCGGCGCCACGGCCGGCGCCGCCCAGCCAGTACCCGACCTCGCCGCGCTGATGCTCCCAGGCGAAACGCAGCAGCGAGACCGAACCGATCAGAGCCCCGTCAGGCCCCTCGGAGACGATCGCGAAAGGCGCCAGCAGCCCCGCGAAGGCCATGTCGTAGCGGCGGGCCAGATAGTTGCGCCCGTCGGCCGCTGTGTAGTTGGCGGGGACCCGCGTCCAGCGGACGATCTCGGGATCCCGGCAGAGGGCGACCAGATCATCCAGGTCACTGTCGCGCCAGGGCCGCAGCGTCGTCGGACCGAGGGTCAGCGGCTCCGCCGGCAGGCGGATGGGGTTCGGGCTCAGGTGTGATCCTCCTCGGCGACGGCCTCGAGAACCCGTTCGAGGGTGGCCACGTCGGCCTCCGGTGGTTGCGTGGCGAGCCGGCGTTCGGCGGCGCGCCGGCCGCCCAGCGCGCGCAGCCCGCGCTCGCCATGTTCGGCGGTGAAGTCCGCGAGTGCGTGCATCCGGCGGCTGCGCCCCCGGCGATCGGTGAGATCCAGGCTCGCTCGGTGGCGCTCCAGCGCATCGGCGAGCGCGTCGATTCCGGTGGCGGGCGCGATTGAGGAGACCGCCAGAACCTCGGTCCGGGAGCCCAGTGAACGCACCGCGGAGCGCAGGTCGGCTAGCGCCCGGTCCGCCGGGCGGCCGAGATCGGCCTTGGTCACCACCAGCAGGTCGGGGATCTCCATGATCCCGGACTTGAGGAACTGCAGGACGTCTCCGGAGCCGGGTTGGACGATCACCACCACCGAGTCGGCCACGTCGGCGACGTCGGTCTCGGATTGTCCGACGCCGACGGTTTCGATCACCACGATGTCAAAGGCGGTGGCAAGCGCGGCGGCGGCGGCGCGGGTCGCGGGGGCCAGGCCGCCCAGGCGCTCCCCCGCGGCCGTGGAGCGGATGAAGATGTCACGGTCGGCCGGGTCGCGCTCGATCCGTGCCCGGTCTCCGAGCAGCGCTCCGCCCGAGCGTCGCGAGCTGGGGTCGACGGCGAGTACCGACACTGAGCGGCCACGGGCCCGCCACTCAGCGATCAGCCGCGACAGCAGCGTGGACTTGCCGACCCCGGGCGGCCCGGTGATGCCGACGACGTGGGCGGGCGCCTCGGCGCCGAGCGCGGCGGGGGAGAGGGCGGCCAGCAGCTCCGCGGTCTGGGCGCGGGCCTCGAGCGTTCGGGTCTCGACGAGGTTGAGCACCGCGGGCGCGGCGCTGCGGTCACCTGCCCGCAGCCGCTGGGCCAGTGCCACCGGGTCCCGGCTCAAGCCGGGGTGGCGCTCTCGACCACGCCCTCGGGCGTTCCGCCCGCTCGGCCTCCGCTCGCGGGCTCGCGCTCGGGATCCCCGGCGGCGCCCGAGTCATCCAGCTGCTCGGAGACCAGCGAGATGATGTCGCGCATCATCTTGTTCAGGTCCCAGTCCTTCGGGGTGTAGACGGCGGCGACGCCGGCCACCCGTAGGGCCTGGGCGTCGGCGTCGGGGATGATCCCGCCGACGACGACCGGTATCTCGCCCACGCCCGCCGCCCGCAGCGCGCTGAGCACCGAGGGGATCAGCTCGGCGTGAGAGCCTGAAAGGATCGAGAGCCCGATCACGTGCACGCCCTCCTCGGCCGCCGAGCTGGCGATCTGGCTCGGGGTGAGGCGGATGCCCTCATAGACGACGTCCATGCCGGCGTCGCGGGCCCGGACGGCGATCTGCTCGGCGCCGTTGGAGTGGCCGTCGAGGCCGGGCTTGCCGACCAGAAATTTCAGACGGCGTCCGAGCGCCTCGGAGAGCTGTTCGACCTCGTCGCGCAGCTCGGCGACATCCTCGCTGGAGACCGCGGCCGCCTCGCCGACACCGGTCGGGGCGCGATATTCGCCGAACACCGTGCGCAAGGTCTGTGACCACTCGCCGGTGCTCACGCCGGCCCGCGCCGCGGCGATCGTGGCGGGCATGATGTTTTCGCCGGTGTCCCGGGCGGCGGCGGCCAGGTCGGCCAGCGCGCGCTGCACGGCGTCCTCGTCGCGCTCGGCGCGCCACTGGTTCAGTGCCGCGCGGCGCTCGGCCTCGACCGCCGGGTCCACGACGAGGATCCCGCCGTCGGCATCGGCGGTCAGCGGCGAGGGCTCGGTGGAGGTGAAGCGGTTCATGCCCACCACCGCCAGGTCCCCGGATTCGATCCGCGCCCAGCGCTCGCGCTGGGATTCGACCAGGGCGGACTTCATGTAGTCGACCGCCTGCACCGCGCCGCCATGCTCGGCGACCCGCGACATCTCGGCGCGCGCGCCGGTCACCAGCTCGGAGACCAGCCCCTCCATCACGACCGAGCCCTCGAAGATGTCCGGGTACTCCAGCAGGTCTGTCTCGTAGGCGAGGATCTGCTGCAGGCGCAGCGACCACTGCTGGTCCCACGGCCTCGGCAGCCCGAGGGCCTCGTTCCAGGCCGGCAGCTGGACGGCGCGAGCCCGCGCCCCGCGGCCGAGGGTCACCGCGAGCGCTTCGAGCGCGATCCGGTAGACGTTGTTCTCCGGCTGAGCCTCGGTGAGGCCGAGCGAGTTGACCTGCACGCCGTAGCGGAAGCGCAGGTGCTTGGCGTCGGTGACCGCATAGCGCTCACGGCCCAACTGCTCCCACAGCTGGCCCATCGCACGCAGCTTGGCGTGCTCCTCGACGAATCGCACGCCGGCGTTGACGAAGAACGAGATGCGACCGAACACCTCGCCCATGAGCGATTGGAGCACCCGCTCGCGCACCGCGTCGAGCACGGCGATCGCGTTGCTCATCGCGTAGGCGATCTCCTGGACCGGGGTCGCTCCGGCCTCCTGCAGGTGGTAGGAGCAGATGTTGATCGGGTTCCAGCGGGGCACGTTGGTGACCGTGTAGGCGATCGTGTCGGCGATCAGCCGCATGCTGGGCTCGGGGGGAAAGGCGTACGTGCCCCGGCTCAGATACTCCTTGAGAATGTCGTTCTGGGTCGTGCCCTGAAGCTTCTCGGCGGCGACGCCCTGATCCTCGGCGGCGACGATGTAGAGCGCCAGCAGCCAGGCGGCAGTGGCATTGATCGTCATCGAGGTGTTCATCTCATCCAGCGGGATGCCCTGAAGCAGGGTCCGCATATCGCCGACGTCGGCGACCGACACGCCGACCTTGCCGACCTCGCCGCGTGCCAGCTCGTGATCGGGGTCATAGCCGGTCTGCGTGGGCAGGTCGAAGGCGATCGACAGGCCGGTCTGGCCCTTTTCGAGGTTGCGCCGGTACAGCTCGTTGGAGCGTTTGGCGTCGGAATGACCTGCGTAGGTCCGCATCATCCACGGGCGATCACGGTCGGGCAGCCGCGGCGGGGGCGTCTCGGACATGGCGTCATTGTAAAGTGGCCGTGATCCCCTATGCCTGATCAGAGCTCAGCTGCGAGCGAGCACGCGATCCTCCAGGAGATCACCGCGCCGCTCGAGACCCTGCCCGACGACCCCGTCGCGATGGCCCATGCAGATTTCCCCAGCGCGCTGCGCGGCTATGACCGCCCCGCGGTCGACGCCTACGTGCAGCAGATCAGCCAGATGGTGGCCGAGCTGCACGCGACCCGTTCGCCTGAGGCGGCCGTCCGGCGTGCCCTGGAGCGGGTCGGCGAGCAGATCTCCGGGATCCTGCAGCGCGCCCACGAGACGGCCGAGCAGATCACCGGCCAATCGCGCGGCGAGGCAGAGGATCGCCTCGAGCAGGCGCGCGGCGAGGCCGCCGAGATCATCGCGGCCGCCGAGCAGCGGGTCCGTGATCTCGATGCCGACACCGACCGGATCTGGATCGAGCGCGGCCGGATCATCGACGACGCGCGGGATCTCGCCCGCCAGCTGCTGTCAGTCGCGGACACCGCCGCCGATGCCTTTCCCGAGCCCGAGGCCCCCGCGGCCGAGCCGTATGACGATCCGGGGTCCCAGAGCGCGTCCGCAGACCATGACTCCGCCGGGGACGAGCGCGGGCGCGATAGGCCGCGGGAGGATGCGGACGAGCTCGACCGCCAGGACGAGCTCGAAGGCCGCCATGACCTCACGACCCACGTCCATATTGACGACGATGAGCCCGAGGACGCCGGTCATGACGAGCCCGAGCCGGCCCCCGTGGAGCAAACCCCGCTCTACGACGATGTCGGGGCCACGGTTCGCTATGACCCGCTGCAGCTCGAACCGGACGAGGTCGCCGGGGAGGACGGGGAACCCGTCGAGCCCCAGGTGCGCGGGACCCGCGCCGCGATCCCGCCTGCGTCTGAGGCCGCCCACCGGCGGCCCGAGACGCGTTGATCTCAGCTTTTGCGGGCCCGTCTGCCGTGCGCGTGATCGACCTCATGCATCTCGGGCGCGAGCGCGTCATCGGCTGCTGGCAGGTCGACGACGTGATCATCGACCCGGGGCCGAGCTCGACGCTGGACACGTTGCTGGCGGCGGTCGGGGAGACGCCGCCGCGCGCGATCCTGCTCACCCACATCCACCTCGACCACGCCGGAGCCGCCGGGACGTTGACCGAGCGCTGGCCGCAGGTCGAGGTCTACGTGCACGAGCGGGGCGCGCGCCACCTGGCCGACCCGTCGCGCCTGGTCGACTCCGCGACGCGGCTCTACGGGGACGACATGGACCGGCTCTGGGGCGAGATGCGCCCGGTGCCGGAGGACCGTATGCACAGCCTCGTCGGCGGCGAAACGCTGTTCGGTGATGCCTTCGAGGTCGCGTACACGCCGGGTCATGCCTCCCACCACGTGTCCTACCGCTACGGCGATACGGCGTTCGTCGGCGATGTCGGCGGTGTGCGGATCACCCCGGACTCGATCGTCGTGCCACCGACTCCGCCACCGGACATCGACATCGAGGCCTGGCAGCGTTCGATCGCGGTGGTCCGTTCGTGGGCGCCCTCCCGGCTGGCCATGACCCATTTCGGAGACAGCGCCGGTGTGACCGCGCATTTGGACGAGCTCGAGGCGCGGCTCGACGCGTGGTCAGCGCTGGCGCGGGAGGGCGATCGCGACCGCTTCATCGCCACCGTGCAGGCCGAGATCCTGCGCGACGGGAGTCCCGAGCAGGCGCAGACCTATCAGCAGGCGGCACCGGCGCAGCAGCTCTACGCTGGCTACGAGCGGTACTGGGCTAAGCGCGCCTGACCCATGCGCGGCGCTATTCTGGGCGCCGATGTCGACCGTGCAACTGCCGCGCGTTCGCGAGCCGGGCACCGGGACGGGAGGACTTTGGCGTGTGCTCGTGCTCAACGACGAGCACAACACCTTCGACCACGTGGCCGAGACGCTCGCCTCCGTGGTCCCGGGTGTCTCGCTGGCCGATGGCTACCGGATCGCTGATCGCATTCACAACCGAGGCCACGCGCTCGTCTGGAGTGGCCCCCGCGAGGACGCCGAGTACTACTGGTTGCGCCTGGACGACGCCGGGCTGACGATGGCCCCGCTCGAGAACGGCTGATCGCTGGGGTATAACGTGGCTCCGGCCCCCCGGGGACCGGGCGGGCCCGAGCGGCTCGCTCAGGCCGCGGGGGTGGGGACTTCGCGCGCGACGGCGCGCGCCGGGGCCAGCTTGGCAGCCTGACGGTCGGGGCTGATCCGGACGACGTTCCAGACCAGGCCGAGCTTCTCGAACAGTGAGATGAGCAGGCCCGTCGGATCGGCCATCCGCTCCCAGAACTTCAGGCCGTGAAAGGCCGATGTGGGGAAGGCGTGGTGGTTGTGGTGCCAGGCCTCGCCCATCGAGAGCGGCGCGAGCCAGAACACGTTGCGCGACTCGTCCGCGACGTCGAAGCGCTTGCGCCCGAAGAAGTGGCAGACCGAGTTGATCGACCAGGTCACGTGGTGCAGCAGGAAGATGCGCACGAAGCCTCCCCACAGCAGCGCGGTGAGCGCCGTGCCGATGCCGCCGCCGACGACCCAGCCCAGCGCGAACGGGATCGCCATCCCGAGGATGACCCACAGCCAGAAGAGCTTGTCAACTGCGCGGAGCACCTGGTCCTTGACGAGGTCCGGCGCGAAGCGCTCGCGCTCGGCGGTCCCGACGCTCTCGAACAGCCAGCCGACATGAGCGTGCCACAGGCCCTTGACGGCGCCGGCGAAACCGGGGCCGGCGAGGTGGGGCGAATGCGGGTCGCCGTCCTGATCGGTGAAGGCATGGTGCTTGCGGTGGTCGGCCACCCAGGTGATAACTGAGCCCTGGACGGCCATCGAGCCCATCACGGCCACGAGGGCGCGAAACGCACGTGAGGACTCAAAGGCGCGGTGGGTGAACATCCGGTGATAGCCCATCGTGATCCCAATCGCGGTGACCACGTAGAAGCCGATCAGCAGGCTGAGCTCGAGCGGCCCGATCGCGCGGTTCCACAGCAGGACGACGGCGACGACGAGGCCGACCAGCGGTGCCGGGACGCCGATGAGATTGACGATCTTGTGAGTGCGGCTCATGGGACTACGAGCTTACCCACTCAGGCGTCAAAAATCTCCGTTGCAATACACGACTTCAGACGCCAAACTTGTTGGAGAGGCATGAAAGATGGCTGACCAGCCGTGGCACCAACTGCCGCCGGAGATCGCGTCCGTGCTGCAACCGCACCTCGGCAGCATCACCGACGAGATGATCGGGGCCGTCGCCACGGTGCCGGCTTACGCGCGCCCCCTCGAGGGCCCGCTCGGAGACGGTATCCGGGAAGGGGTGCAGGCGGCGCTGCGCCACTTCCTCGCCGAGGTGCGCGCGGGGGGCGAGGTCGTTCGCCCGGACGTGTATTCGGCGCTGGGCCGAGGCGAGATGCGAGCCGGACGCAGCCTCGAATCGCTGATGAGCGCCTACCGGGTCGGCGCCCGGGTCGCCTGGCGGCGGTTTGCCGCCGCCGGCGTGCACGCGGAGCTCGAGCCCGCCGTCCTGTATGAGCTCGCGGAGTCGATCTTCGCCTACATCGACGTGCTCTCGGCCGAGTCGGCGGCTGGCTATGCGCTCGAGCAGTCGGCGGCGGCCAGCGAGGCCGAGCTGCGACGGCGGCGGCTGGTCCGGATGCTCGTGCGCGAGCCCGCCCCCGAGCCCGCCGCGGTCGAGGTGGCGGCCGCCGAAGCCAGGTGGTCGCTCCCGCGCACCC
>JALYZB010000039.1 GCA_030945945.1 Actinomycetota bacterium
GGCTCGACGTCGCCGCACTGGACTCGCTCGCGGCCCGGCACGGCGCGCGGATCCTCTACACGATCCCGACCTTCCAGAACCCGACCGGACGCTCGCTCTCAGCGGCCCGCCGCGACGCGCTCGCGGAGGTCGCGCAGCGCCACGGCCTGTGGGTGGTCGAGGACGACCCCTACGGCGAGTTGCGTTACCGCGGGATCCCCGGTCGGCCGCTTTCCTCCCTGCCGGGCCTGCAGGAGCGCACGATTGCGCTATCCACGCTGTCCAAGATCTGCGCTCCCGGCCTGCGGATCGGGTGGGTCCGGTGCCCGCCCACCCTGCACAGGGCGCTCGTCGTGGCCAAGCAGGCCGCCGACCTGCACACCTCGACAATCGATCAGGCGGCCGCCGCCCACTGGCTGGCGACCGTCGACCTGCCCAGACATCTGAGCCACCTGCGCGCCGCCTACGCCCAGCGGCACGCGGCCCTGCTTGGCGGTCTCGGCGCTGCGCTCCCGGCCGGCTCGCAGCACAGCAACCCCGACGGCGGGATGTTCGTGTGGGTCCGGCTGCCGCCGGGATGGGATGCTGAGGCCTGCCTGCCCGCGGCGCTGGCCCGCGACGTAGCCTACGTCCCCGGGTCGGCCTTCTTCGCCGGGGCACCGGACCCCCGCACGTTGCGCCTGTCCTTCTCCGGCGAGCCCCCGGAGCGCATCGTTGCCGGCCTGGAGCGACTCGCCACCGGTTTCGCCGCCGCCCGGCCCGCGGGGGGCCGGGCGACCGCGGGCCCTGCGCCTGGCGCCGATGAGCTCTGATACCAGCCCTTGGCAACGGGCGCCTACCGCTGAGTGATATCGGCGCTCGATGGCGGCGGCGTCCGGGCAGGCCGTCGAGCCGGCGGCGGGCCTGGCGGTGCCGGCGGCGTTGGGCGGTGGAGGCAGCCTCACGTCGCCTCCGAGCAACGTGTCACCGCCAGTCATCTCCGGTAACCCACTGCCCGGTAACCGGCTGAGCTGCTCCACAGGCAGGTTCACCGGCAACCCGACCCGCTACTCGTATCAGTGGTACTCGTGCGACAGCCCATCGCCGGTGCGAATGGATCCAGCTACGTGGTCAGGATCGCCGACGAGGCCAACGGCCCCTCGGACAAGCTGACATGCGCAGTGATTGCGTACAACATTGCTGGGGCCAGGACGGTGACTCATACTGAGGTCGGCCGAATGTCGGCCGTGCGCCTTCACGGCACCGGCTAGCTCGTTTCGGACTCAGCGGGGATCGGTCAAAGTGGCGCGTCGCGCCCGTGAATCGGGCCCTGCGTCGCGCGCAAGGGCGCGCCGGCACGCCGAGCGCGGCAGGCGATGATCTCGGCCAGAACCGACACTGCCGTTTCCTCGGCGGTCCGGCTGCCGATGTCCAGGCCGCAAGGTGCGTGGATCCGCGCCAGGTCGGCATCGGTGGCCCCGGCGTCGCGCAGCCGGCGCCGGCGGTCGGCGGTCGTTTGGCGGCTGCCCAACGCGCCGATGTATCCGGCGTCGGTGGCCAGCGCGGAGAGCAGCGCCGGCTGATCGAACTTCGCGTCGTGGGTGAAGACGAGCACGGCGTCCCGGGGACCGAGGGTGACGTCGCGCATGACCTCCTGGGGCCAGCCGATGCGGACCTCGGCAGACGCGGAGAAGCGCGAGGATTGGGCAAACCGGTCGCGCGCATCGACGATCGCAACCTCGTAGCCGATCTGGGCGGCGAACGGGGCCAGCGCAGCGGAGAAGTCGATCGCGCCGAAGATGATCATTCTCGGCGGCAGCGCGTAGGAACGGATGTGGACGCGCAGATCGTCGCCGAGCGTCGCGCCGTCCTCACCGAAGCGACGGATCGCGGTCTTGCCCTCCTCCAGCAGCCCGGCGGTCTCGCGCGCGACGTTACGGTCGAGAAGCGCGCCGTGGCGCAACGATCCGACCGCGGCCCCGTCGACGATGGCGAGCCGAGCTCCGGCCGACTCACCATCCAGCAGCGTGGCGATCCCGGCCGGGCGTCCGTCACCGTGGCTCTCGAGCACGCTCCGCTCGGCCGCCGCGTCGGCCTCGCTCAGCTCCTGGACGAAGATGTGGACGATGCCGCCACACATGAGCCCGACGGTTCCGGCCAGCTCGTCGGAGATCCCGTAGGTGAGCACCCCGGGCCCGCGCTCTCCGGCCACGATCGCCTCGGCCTCGGTGACGACCGCACCCTCGACGCATCCGCCGGTGATCGATCCCTCGATCGCACCGTGCTCGTCGACCAGCATCATCGCGCCGGCCGGCAGCGGCGCCGAGCCCTCGACCTCGATCAGCAGCGCCTGCACAAAGCGCCGTCCGCTCGCCAGCCAAGCCATGGCGGTCTGCTCGGTGACCCGCCCGACTCCGGACTCGACGGTCACGCCTCCGCCTCCGTCGCTCGCGCACGGCGAGAACCGACGGTGAGCACTCTCCTTAGTCTCACGATCTCCAGGTTAGACAATATGGATTGAGCGACGTCCGGTCCGCCGTGTAGAAACGGGTCGGCCCCTCTAGACAATATGGATTGACGGTTCGTCTGGCGTGAGGTGTAGATGAGGCTGGTCCTCCCGTGTCGTTGGTGAGGGGACGTTCTGCTGCGCAGCTGTAACCCGCGCGGCGGCCACAATCGAATGGGAGGAACCAGCCATGGCGAAGGCCAGATCTCTCGTTGGTCTAGACGTGCACGCGACCAGGATCGTGCCGCGGTCTTGGATGTCGAGACGGGTGAGTTGCAGACGTTTTCGATGAGCGGGGAGAGCGAGAAGGCGGCTGGGTTCTGCGCGGGGTTGCCGGCACCGGT